>JBCAZN010000148.1:0-6627 GCA_038533035.1 Pseudomonadota bacterium | reverse complement strand
CGACAATGGCCTTCTGCCCGTCGCCGATAAGTTTCGTCGACATGGCGGCGCGGGGATTAAGCTCGATAACCGGATCCATAATGTGAATTCAATGTAGCGTAGCGTCGTGCCGATTGACAGGTTTCGCTACGGGGCCGACACTGGATTGCAATGAGCGACAGCAACGACAACCTTGTCTCGACAACGTGGCAACAGCCGGTGTCACCGCCGGACAGTATTCCCCGTCAGGCCGATGTCGTTGTTATCGGCGGCGGTATTGTCGGCGTATCGACGGCGTGGTTCCTGGCAAAACAGGGCGTCGATGTGGTGCTTTGCGAAAAAGGCCACATCGCGGGCGAACAATCGGGCCGCAACTGGGGTTGGGTGCGGGTGCAGGGACGCGATGTCCGCGAAATCCCGATGGTGCTCGAAAGCCTGCGTATCTGGGAAGGCCTCGCGGACGAGATTGGTGAAGATGTCGGGTTCACGCGCGGCGGCTGTTTCTTCACGGCAAACACCGACAAGGATATGTCTGCGTTCGCCGAGTGGGCGGAGCTCGCAAAAACCTTCGACTTTGACACGCGCGTCCTGGACTCGAAAGAGATTCTGTCGCAGGTGCCTGCAAGCGGCATTCCGTGGAAGGGCGCGCTGCACACACCGACCGATGGCCGTGCCGAACCGCACAAGGCGGCGCCGGCGATTGCTCGCGCTGCTGAACGAAGTGGGGCCACAATATTGACCGGCTGCGCGGTGCGCGGCATCGAAACGACCGGCGGCGAAGTGTCCGCGGTCGTCACCGAGCATGGTTCCATTCAAACCTCGGTTGCGCTGTGTGCGGCCGGCGCGTGGACGTCGATGTTCTGCCGCTCGCTCGACATCGATCTGCCGCAGCTGCGGGTGCGCGGCACCGTGGCACGCACGGCGCCCGCCGAAAACGTATTGAACGGCAACCTGTTCGATGATCGGCTCGGCATTCGCCGTCGTGCCGACGGTGGCTACACGGTTGCGCACGGCTCCGTGCTCGAGCACCCGGTAACACCGTCGTCATTTCGTTATTTTGGCAAGTTCTTCAAGGCACTCATGCACGAGATCAAGCTCGTGCGCCTCGACTTCGGCCGTGAGTTCATAGACGAGTTGCGAACGCCGAAAAGCTGGGCACTCGATGCGCCGTCGCCGTTCGAGGCAACACGCGTCCTTAATCCGAAGCCGACCAAGCGCGTACTTGAGGGGATCAAGGAAAACCTGGGGCTTGTGTTTCCCGTGCTTAAGGACACACCACTTGTTGAGTCATGGGCCGGAATGATCGAAGCGACGCCCGACATTGTCCCCGTCATCGACGAGGCAGAATCATTGCGTGGCTTCTACATGGCCACCGGCTTCAGCGGGCACGGATTCGGCATCGGACCGGGTGCCGGCAAGGCAATTGCGGGGATGCTGACCGGCGACGATAGCGGCATTGACCTCAGCGAGTTCCGACTCAAGCGATTTTTCGACGGCTCGCCGATCCGCCCCATGGCAGGAATTTAATTTGAGTGGTTACCCCGACAGCTACTGCACGCTCAGGGACAGGCTGTAGACGTTTACTTGCGTTCCTCACGCAGTTGTTCGGACAGCGAGAGTATGTACGCGCGAATCTGCTGCGACCCCTCAACCGGCATGTCGCCGAATCCGGGCATTCCCCTGTCTTTGCGTGAGCCGCCGATCACGATGTCGTCCCAGTTCGCGTGCGTATCCGCAGTCGAAAAGCGCAGGTCCGCAACGGAACCACCAAAACGGGTCACCGCGTTTTTACCATGACAGCCGGAACAGGCGGAGTGATACCACTGTTTGCCATACTTGATGTCGTTCTGGCTTGCCGTCAATGCCGGCTGGTCGGGTAAACGACGCATGTCCGGCATTTCGGCCGGCATCCTGGATTTTGCGCCCAGTGCAAATGCCATCAGGCGCGTCGGCCCAAGCACTTCATCCGCGGCGTGCAGCTCCGGGTATACCCATTGCAACCCGCCACCGGCACCGACCGGAATCACCACGTATTGTGTGCCGTCGATTGCGTAGCTCGCAGGGGCAGCCGTAATTCGCGAGCCGGTTTTGACCGACCAGAGTTTCTCACCAGTCGCGGCATCAAAGGCGTTAAAGCGGCCGTAGGCATCGCCCTGAAAGACGAGATCGCCGGCCGTTGCCATGACCCCGCCGTTATAGGGCATCGTATGCGGTACAGACCAGCGCACCGCGCCGCTCGACGGATCGATTGCCAGCAGCTTGCCCGGGTCGAACGGCTTGCCGTCAACGACGCGCCGCACTTCGGACGTGTCTTCGTAGTCATTGCCGTCCTGGTCGAACGTAATCGTCGGGTGATCGATGACCGGTATGTAAACCAGGTTCAGCCGCGGGTGGTACGACATCGGTTGCCAGCTGTGCGCGCCCCACATGTTCGGCCAGACTTCGTTGCGCTCCGTTTCTTTCTCCCAGAACCTGCCGTCAGGGTCGTAGACCGGTCGCCCGGTTTCCAGGTTGATGTGCGACGCCCAGTTCACCCTGGCGAATTTCTCAGCGTCGAGTAACTCGCCGGTGAGACGATCCAGCACATAGTGAAAGCCGTTCTTCGGCGCAATCATCAATACCTTACGCTGCTTGTTTTCGAACGGAATGTCGGCAAGCACGATGTTCATATTGGCGTTGTATTCCCAGCTGTCCTGCGGGACCGTCTGGTAATGCCACACGTAGTCGCCGCTGCTGGCGTCAATCGCGATGACTGACGAGGTAAACAGGTTGTCGAGACCGTCGGGGCTGCGCTCGTGCCACATGTAGGGCAACGCGCCGGCAGTGCCAAAGAACAGCAGGCCGGACTCCGGGTCGTAGGTCATTTCGTTCCAGACGCTGCCGCCGCCACCAAATTTCTCGAGCGCGTCGCCGGACCAGGTCGCGGCGGCCATCTGCATCGCGTCGCTCGTGTTTTCTTCGGGAATGTGGCTCGGCACCGTGTAAAAGCGCCAGCGCAGCTCGCCCGAGTCGGCGTCGTAGGCTGAGACGTAACCGCGGTTGCGCTCGCCCGATTCGGAGCCTGAGTTACCGATGAATACGAGGTCCCCGCCAACGTAAGGTGAATCTGTGATTGCGTAGCCCTGCTCGATGTCACAGGTTTGTTCCGTCCATGCCGGTTTGCCAGTCGCGGCATCGAGTGCAATCAGTCGGCAGTCGGCTGTGCTGACGAATACCTTGCCTTGCCACACCGCGAGACCGCGGTGCGCTCGTGCCGGCCAAGACATTGAGGGGTCATCGCCGAGACGCGCTCGCACGTCAGGATCGTATTTCCACAGGACCTTGCCGTTCTTGGCATCAATCGCGTAAACGACGGACCAGGACGCTGAAATATACAGAACACCGTCGATAACAATCGGCGTTGCCGCGATGCCGTCAGGACTTGGCAGCATGCGCGACCAGGCAAGGCCGAGGTCGGCGACATTCGCGCGGTTAACCTGTGCCAGCGGGCTGAAGTGCTGGCCGCGGAAATTGCCACCTTTGAGAAACCAGTTTTCGCCCGCGGCAGATTCGCTGATAACGCGTTCTTCGTCGACGTCGCCACCCGCGAACACGGGGCCGGTAACAATAAGGGCGAGCCAGACAAGTCGTTTCATAGTGCGGAGTATTGTGGATTAAGCCGCAGCGTATCGCTAATCTGACAATTCGTCGCCTACCGGAGCAGGATATGAAATACGTTGCTGTCGCGGTGTCTATCGCCGTTCTGTCGTTCACCGCAGGATTGTTTGCCGGAGACGTTGTGCGTCCGGCGGAGCTCTCAAAAGAAGATATAGCGGGCGCAATTTTCGAGCGTGACGACGTCTATGTGCACACTTACGAAAACGGCAACTCGATTCAGGACGTGACGTCTTTCATGTCGAGCGACAAGCGATTCGGGTCGGGCATGTACACGTCGCAGGCAACGCGCGCGGAGATTAACGAGCCGTATGGCGTCGACGAGTTTATGTTCTTTCTCGAAGGTAGCGTCACGCTGACGTCGAGCGATGGTTCTGTGCAGACCATCGAGGCGGGAGAGGGTGTTTCGATCCCGAAGGAATGGACCGGCATCTGGGAAACCGACGGTTACAAGAAGATCTGGGTCATCTATTCCGAGGACGGGTCTGGTCTTGAATAGAAATCGGCTCGTCGTTTACGAGAGACCCGACTCGTAAATCATTGCAGAGCGCTGGCCGCTGCGGCAATAGCCAAGAACGGGGCCGCCTGCGCTTTCGATAATGCTCTTGTGCAACAGCACAGATTCCGCTGTCAGGTAGCTGCCCGTGACGGGCACATGATGAAACTCCAGGCCGGCAGCGCGGCAGGCGTCCTGTATTTCTGCGGCTGTTGGCTGACCCGGGTCCTCGCCGTCCGGACGATTACAGATGACGGCAACAAAACCGGCTTTCGCGAGCCCCGCGGCATCCTCTGGCTGTATCTGGGCCGAAACGGCGTAGCCGTCGTTGATTTTGAGCAAGTCCATAGCAGTGTCCGTTATGTTGCAAATCCCAGCGCGGCCGGGGCGGATCGGGCAAGTATGTAGATTCCCATCACAATGAGAAAGTATCCGAAAGCAGTTTTCAGTCGTGCCTGGGGAACCCGTTTCGCCAAAGCCCCGCCCGCGACACTGCCAATGACACCCAAAGCGGTTACCAGCCAGAGTGTCGGCCAGTCGAGCTGTAACGACTGTTGTTCGAGTACGCCAAGGTATTTGTAGAATCCGCTGAACGACTTGAGTGCGATGATCACGAGACTGGACGCGACCGCCTGGTGCATAGTCAGCCCGCCCAGCAGCACCAGCGCCGGGACGATCAGGAAGCCGCCGCCGACGCCGACGAGACCCGTGACAACGCCGACGATGAGGCCGTCGCTTGCGATTTTCCAGATCGCACGTTCGGTTGGTGCGGAATGCTCGAGGTCAGGCGGCCGCAACATTAGCCACGATGCGAGTAGCATAACGACGGCAAACAGCGCGAGCTGGGTGATGCCGGGGACATAAGCAGCAATCATCGCACCGCCCCAGGTGCCGATCATTCCCGGCACGCCGAAGATAACGACGCTGCGCCACTGAATCAGCCCGGACTTCAGGTATTGCAGGCTTCCTGCCAGCGCGATACTGCCGACAATAAACAGCGATCCGGCGATGGCGACTTTTTCATCCTGCCCGACCAGGTAAACAAGCACCGGCACTGTGAGGATCGAACCGCCGGACCCGAGCAGGCCGAGGCTGAGCCCGATCGCAATCGCGCCAGGGATGGCGAGGTAAGATTCGATCATGACCGGTTGGAATCAGACAGCGTCGAGAGGAATTTTGAGATAACGAATGTCGTTGTCTTCCGGTTCCGGCAAATGGCCAGCACAAACATTTACCTGGATTGACGGCAACAGCAGCTTGGGCATCGAAAGCTGGGCGTCACGTCCTTCGCGCATTTCGACGAACGCCTTCTCGCTGACCGCATCGTTGATATGAATGTTCTCTGCACGTTGTTCGGCGACCGTGGTTTCCCAGGCGAACTCGTCGCGGCCAGGCGCCTTGTAGTCGTGGCACATGAACAACCGCGTATCAGCAGGCAATTCGAGAATCTTGCGAATCGATTTGTAAAGGTCGCTTGCCGAGCCGCCCGGGAAGTCGGTACGCGCGGTCCCGAAGTCGGGCATAAAAAGCGTGTCGCCGACGAAAGCAGTATCACCGATGACGTAGGTCACGCAGGCGGGGGTGTGTCCGGGCGTCGCAATGACGCGCGCCTCGATCGCACCGACCTTGAAGGTGTCGCCATCCTTGAACAGCTGATTAAACTGGCTGCCGTCATTCGCAAGACCCTTCAGGTTGAAGATGTCACGGAACACTGACTGTACAGCTGTCACATCTTCACCAATGGCTGTTGTGCCGCCAACGCTTTCCTTCACGTACGGTGCAGCGCTCAGGTGGTCGGCGTGTACGTGCGTTTCGAGCACCCAGTCGACCTGCAGATTTCGGTCTTCGATGTACGCAATAAGCCGGTCAGCCGCAGCGGTGCCGGTACGGCCTGACGCTGCATCGTAGTCGAGCACCGGGTCGATGATTGCCGCGACCCCGGTCGCACTGTCGCTGACGACGTAGGAAACGGTAAACGTCGGTTCATCAAAGAACGCTTTTACGTCTGGCTTGCTCATCTCTGCTTCCATTTAAGTCATAATATTGATATATTCTAAAAAACTAATATAAGGATGTCAAACATGCTCGCAGATGAGTACTTGTATGCCGCTGCCGGTGGTGCGCTTATCGGCCTCGCCGCCGTGTTGTTGCTTTGGTTCAATGGCCGCATTGCCGGCATCAGCGGCATATTGAACGGCGCATTTACAAAAGACCGCGCCGAGATCAGCTGGCGCGTCATGTTTCTCTCCGGCCTGGTGCTGGGCGGGATCCTGTACCAGGCGACTACCGGTATGGCGCTCATTGAACGCACGGACTTCCCGGTTTGGATGACAGTTGTCGCCGGTCTGCTGGTTGGCTATGGCACCCGGCTCGGCAGTGGTTGTACAAGCGGCCACGGTATTTGCGGTATAGGTCGGCTATCCAGGCGTTCTATCGTTGCGACGTCGGTGTTCGTGGGGGTCGGAATGTCGGTTGCGACACTCATTAGCAAGGTGGCG
>JBCAZN010000147.1:0-6641 GCA_038533035.1 Pseudomonadota bacterium | reverse complement strand
CTCGGCTCATCCGATCAACGGGAAACCGTTCTGATCAACCGGGCGCGCGTCGCCACACATCTGGGCGTTGCCCCGGACCGGCTTGTCAGCGTGCATCAAACCCATTCAGCCCGCGCCATCCCCGTGGAGGCCCCACTCGCCGCCCCGATTGAGGCCGACGGCATGGTCACGGCGACCCCCGGCCTCGCCTTGGGCATTCTGACGGCTGATTGCCAACCGGTTTTGTTCGCGGACCCGACCCACAGAGTGATCGGAGCGGCACATGCCGGATGGAAAGGCGCGGTCGACGGCGGCATCACCCATTCGACAACGGTACGTTTCCTGACACCAATGGGCAGCAAAAGCGACTTCGAGTTGGGGATCGGCATCGATGATTCCGAGCAATACGGCTCGGTCACGTTCCTGTCGGTGTTTGTCTATTTCTACGGCGCGCCGTAACTAGACCCTGGCGTCGCGCAATACATCGTGCACGGCGCGAATGCGTGCTTTGCGGATGGCCTCGGGAATCTTTTTCGGATCCGTTTCCTTTGCGATTTTTCCGGCGTCGACTGAATCGGCGGCCTGGTGCGCCCGGCGCAGCAGGTTCGCCTGTGGGTAAGGCCTGTTCTCCAAACCCGTTCGACCGCGTGCGTCCGCTTCGCACGCCAGCAGGAACTGCTCAAAGCGATCCGGGCGCCGAAATGCGTCCGTCTTTTCGAGTACCTTGACAATCGTCTTGTCGCGCAGCTCTGCAGCGCGATGACAGTGGGTATGAAATTCGGCGACGAGCAGCGCGAGGTCGCGACAGGCGCGCGGCACCGGATAACGCTCCGCCAGCCGGCGAATGTGTTTGCAGCTCCTGATCTCGTGACCCGGGTGACTCGGCAGTTTGTTTTTTGGCGTATCGCCTTTGCCGAGATCGTGCGTCAGCGCCGCGAAACGGACCTCAACGTCGTCGCTTAACGCTTCAGCCTGGTCAAGCACCATCATGACATGCACACCGGTGTCGATCTCGGGGTGCCACTTTTCAGGCTGTGGGATGCCGAACAGGCCGTCGACCTCGGGAAACAGTTTGTGCAGTGCGCCGCATTCGCGAAGCGTTTCGAAATAAACGCGACTGTTGGATCCCGCGAGTGCGGCCTCAGTCTCTTTCCACACACGGTCCGGCACCAGCGCATCAATTTCACCCGCGTCGACCATCGAGCGCATCAGGCTCATGGTTTCCTCGGCGACCGTAAATCCCTGTGGCGTGAACCGAGCGGCGAATTTGGCGACGCGCAGGATCCTGACAGGGTCTTCTGCAAACGCATCCGATACATGGCGGAGTACCCGATTTTCAATATCACGTACGCCGCCGTAAGGATCGACGAGCCGGCCATCCGAATCCTTTGCAATGGCATTGATCGTCAGGTCGCGGCGCGACAGGTCGTCTTCGAGTGAGACGTCCGGCGAGAAATCGAAACTGAAGCCGTGATAACCGGGCGCGGTTTTGCGTTCCGTTCTCGCGAGCGCGTATTCCTCGTTCGACTCGGGATGCAGGAAGACCGGGAAATCCTTGCCGACCTGGCGGTAGCCTTCGTCGAGCAACTCATCCGGCGTTGCGCCCACAACGCACCAGTCCCGTTCTGTGAACGGAACGCCCAGCTGTTCGTCCCGAACAGCACCGCCGACGAGGTAGATCTGCATCGGGCAATAGTACCCTGTGCAATTGCGTTTCGCTGACCGAGTACGCAGAGTAGGGCGCATGTTTCAGTTTTCTCGGTTGCTGGTTTGGCTGTTGGCACTTTCGTTATTGGAGGGCTGCTATTACATGCAGGCGGCATCCGGGCAGTGGGAAGTATTGCGAAAACGCGAGCCCGTCAGCGAAGTAATCAACGATCCGGATACGTCGCCGCAGCTGGCCGCACGACTGCAGCTGCTTGCCGACGCGCGAGATTTTTCAATTCGCGAACTCGGACTGCCGGATAACGACAGCTATCGCACCTATGCTGACCTTGAGCGTGAGTTCGTTGTCTGGAACGTCATCGCTGCGCCGGAGTTTTCACTCGAGCCCAGGACGTGGTGCTACCCCGTTGCCGGTTGTGTCAGCTACCGCGGCTATTTCAAGCGTGACAGCGCCCTGAAGGCGGCCGGCAAGCTGCGTGATGACGGTTACGACGTCGCGGTCGGTGGCGTTTCGGCGTATTCGACGCTTGGCAAGTTCGACGATCCGATTCTGAACACGATGATGCAGCGCGATGACGTCGAGCTCGTCGCGCTGCTGTTTCACGAGCTGGCGCACCAGGTGCTGTACGTAAAAGGCGATACGGGGTTCAACGAATCGTTTGCAACGGCGGTCGAAGAGTTCGGTGTATTGCGCTGGCTTGAGTACAGCGGGCGCGAGCTCGAATATACGAAGTACACGGCAAGCCGGGAATTCCGCGAAGGATTCATGCAGATGGTCGACAGGACGCGCCGCGACCTTGAGCACCTCTATGCCCGCGATATTGGCGATGATGAGAAGCGCTCCATCAAGCGAAAGCGCCTGATGTCGTTCGCAGAACACGCAAACGGCTGGGCCAAAGAAAACGGCCGGGATTTATCCGGCTGGCTCGGCGCGCAGCCCAATAACGCACACCTGGTCTCGACCACGCTGTACCAGGGACGCTTACCCGAGTTTCGGGATATGCTTGCGCAATGCAACGACGACCTTGAGTGTTTTTACGAAATGGCGCGCCAGCGCGCCAGGGCGGAATCGGAGTAACCGCTCAGTTGGCCGCGAGTCGTTCGCTTCGGGCTTCGACGCGAGCGAGGTCGGCCGACAAGCGTTTCACATCGCCGTTCATGCGCCAGTGAAAGATTGTCTGCGCGGCCAGCACACGTTTGACGTAGGCGCGCGTTTCGTTGAAAGGAATGTTCTCGATCCAGATACGGGCGTCGATGCCGCCGCTCTCCGGCAACCATCGATCAACGCGATGCGGCCCGGCATTGTAGGCGGCCGTTGCAGGAATACGATTGCCGTCGTAGCGCTCGGCCATCATGCCAAGGTAGGTCGTGCCGAGGCGGATATTGGCATCCGGATTGGTGAGTGTCGCGAGGCCCGAGTACGATAATTTGATCTCTTTCGCTACCTCGCGACCCGTCGCAGGCATCAGTTGCATCAAGCCGATAGCGCCGGCATGCGAGCGCACATCGCGCATGAACAGGCTTTCGCTGCGCGCAATACCGTAAGCCCAGGTCGTCGCGATACTGGCATCGGTCGACGAACGCTCGAACGCCTCGCGGAACGGCAGTGGATAGCGCAGGTTCAGGTCGTCGTATTCGCCGAGGCTGGCCGCGGTTGCGATAGCGCGGGAATGCCAGCCCCAACGATTGGCCAGAATCGCAGCCTGCAGTTTTTCGTCGTCGGACAGGTAGCGTATCGCCGCGTCCCACTCGGATCGGCCGCGGCCGTCCTGGCCGACAAAATACAGTTCGCGGGCGCGCACCACTGCGGGTTTGCTCGCCACGCGCGCAATAATCGCTTCGTCGGGCGCGAGCCCGGTCGGCGACAGCGGATAGTCTTTTTCCAGGTCGTCTGCGGCCAGGAATCCGTAATAGCTGCGTTCGTTACTCAATGACTCGAGCAGCGGCTGCGCTGCCAGCGGCTGTCGCGTCTTGTTGAGCGAGTATGACTGCCAGTAGCGCCATTCCTCGGAGTTTCGCTCCTCAGCCGACATCGCGCCGATGTCGCGTAACACGTCGCGCCAGTTGCCATTGCGCAGACTCACGCGCGCGCGCCAGCGCAGGACCTCCTCGCTCTGTGCGGGCGCCGGCAGGCTGATCAGTTTCTTGTAGGCGCCCGGGAGATTGTCGCGCGCTGTCCAGAGTGCGATGTGCTGCAGCGTCAGCATCTTTTGCGATTCCGAAAACGCGTACCGCTTTGAAACTTTCTTCCAGAGCGTGGCGGCGAGCTCCGGGTCACGGTACGTCAGTCGCTCCGCCGCGTAGACGAGTTGCTCCCGGAGCGTCGCGTTGTCCGCCGCGCTGCGCTTTCTGCGCAGAAAGTCTTCGGGGTCACTCTGTGCCTTGCGCCACTCCGTCGCGATACTGACATGCTGCGAGTCAATCTGTTTGCCGAGCCAGCGTGCCAGCGAAAACTCGCGAGCCTCGATAGCGAGTGCGTAACGCTCCTGGTATTGCAGCAGGCCAAGCAAATTCTGTTTATCGAGGTACGCAAATACCGGGTCACACTCCTTGACCTGGCTCTTGCCCACCATCCAGAGATCCAGTGCGCGCCGATCCACCCGAGTGTAGCGGCCGGCTTTAAGTTCGGCCTGCAATGCAAGGCAGTCGAGCTTCGCAATGTCCTGGCCCTGGTAAAACTGTTCGTAGATAGTGAGGTAACCGGCAAGATCGCCGTCACGAACCTTGTTCAGCGCGTAGCGGTAGCGCAATTCGCGCGCGGGTTTGAGCGTGGCGTACTTGAGCAGGAAGGTGTCGACTTCGACATCGGATACGCGCCGGATGTTGGCTTTCAGCCAGGTTGCGCGCAGGTCGGGCCACAGCACGTAGCGTTGCAGGAGTTGCTGATCCGCTACCGCGAGTTGCTCGACAGCGCTCCAGTTGCCGCGCTCAACGTCGGCAAATACAGCGCGAAATAATTCGCGCTGTCGTTCGATATCGCTTTTTTGCGATGCGCTCGCGGTTGCCGCCAGGAATATACCGGCAACCAGGACCAGGGAACTGACAAGCGAGCGAATTTTCATGGACCACGCACGTTGTAACGTGCGTCCCATGTTAACGGATCTGGAACATCAAATCCCGATCGCCGCGGCGGACGTTCAGGAACAGGATTCGGTAGCGCTGCGCGACCTGTCGAAGTTCATTGAGACTCGAAACCGGTATGCGATTGACGCGAGTGATCAGGTCGCCGGTGCGCAGCCCGCGTTGAGCGGCCGCGCTGCCGTCTTCAACCTCGGCGATTTCGACACCGTCGGCCTCGGTCGTTGTCGCCGCGGCGAAAACGCTGCCCGCGAGTCCTTCGTGGATGGTTTCGCCACGAATCAACTGGTTGTCGAGGCTGCCGAGCGTCGCGTCGGCATTGAAGCGCTCGTCGTCGCGGTACCAGGTCAGGTTGACCTTGTCGCCGGAGCGCATCAGCCCAACCTTGTTGCGCAGTTCATAAAGCGTCATGACTTTCTCGCCATTCAGCTCGGTGACGATGTCGCCCGCCTGCAGGCCGGCTTCGTCAGCGCCTGAGCCGGGATTAACGCCAGTGATGAGAACACCGCCGTCAACGCTGCTGCCGAGCGCTTCGGCGGCTTCAGAGTCAACGGTCTGGATATTGACGCCCAGGAGACCGCGGCGAATTTCGCCGTAGTCGAGAATCTGGTTCATGATCGAACTGGCGATTTCGGTTGGCACTGCAAAGCCGATGCCGACATTGCCGCCCGAGCGGCTGATGATCGCCGAGTTGATGCCGATCAGCTCACCATTCATGTTGACGAGTGCGCCGCCAGAGTTACCCGGGTTGATCGATGCGTCCGTCTGTATGAAGTCCTCGTAGCCTTCGCGGCTGATGCCGGTGCGGCCAAGCGCGCTGATGATGCCTGATGTCACGGTGTGATCGAGCCCGAACGGGTTGCCAATAGCGAGCACGAAATCACCGACGCGGGCGATATTTGAATCACCAATCGGCATATCGACGAGGCCGTCCGCCTCAACCCGGATCACCGCGATATCCGTGCCCGGATCGGATCCAACAAACTCAGCATCGAGAACGGTGCCGTCGAACAACGATATCTGGATTTCGTCGGCCTCACCGACGACGTGATGATTGGTCAGAATCAGTCCGCGCTCAGCGTCGACTATGACGCCGGAGCCCGCGCTCGGAATATCCTGGGTACCGCCCTGCGGTGTGTCCGGTAAACCGAAGAAGCGCCGCAGGTCGTTATTGCCCAGCGGGTTCTGCCGCGATACGCGTTGCACGACCCTGATATTGACGACAGCCGGTGCCACTTCCTCCACGAGCGGTGCGAGGCTCGTGACCGGCTCACCTTTAACAAACCGTGGCAGCTGTGCGTGCGCGGTCGCTGCCATCGCGAACAGGGCAAACAGTGCGAAAGTCGTAGCGCGGGTTTTTGTCATCAGTTGTGGCCTCTCGGTACTTCGATAATCTCAAGCTTATTAGCGATGAGCTGAATCGCTCATGAATTGCGCATGATTGGCTAGCCTACGGGAATTTCAGGCCTGTACAAAGATGCCCGAACACGACTGTTAGTCGCGTTCGGGCGGTAACAAGTTCCGTTACGCGGCTTCAACGGTGATACGACGCGCCTGCACTTCAGGCTGCTTCGGTATGCTCACCTCGAGGATGCCGTTCTTGCTGCTGGCCGTAATGCCCTCGGCGTCAGCGGTCTCGGGCAGCGTGAAGCGGCGGTGGAATCGGCCGGTCGCACGCTCAAAGCGCTTGATGCCGTCGACCTCCGAGCGCGTTTCCGCGTGCCGGGTACCGCTGACGGTCAGGACGCCAGCGTCCATCGACACGTCAATGTCGCCGGGATCTACGACAGCACGCTCGCCAACTGGGTACCGGCCGTGGATGTCGTTGAAGAAAAAGACCGATTTGTACTGCGCGCGGACGTACCTGGCGTAGATCCCGGCGACATTGACGTGTCGATGGACGCTGGCGTCCTGACCGT
>JBCAZN010000146.1:0-6684 GCA_038533035.1 Pseudomonadota bacterium | reverse complement strand
CGAGCGCGTTTCTCGCCGTCAACACGCTGATTCACCTGCTTAATGCCTGCCAGCCCGAGCAGCACAAACATTGACGACAGGCCCGTCATCCGCTGCACGACAAGCAGCGTGGCGGATGAGATCAATGGCAGGACGACCCACACACTCGCCGCGGCGACGGCGATCAGCGTCGCACGCCTGTCGTCCAACTGGTTGATCAGGAAAATTGCACGGACGCAAAATGCGAGCAGGATGGCATTAAGCAGGTGAATCAGCGTGTTGACGGCGAGAAACGCGCTCGGGCCCCGCTCCCATTCATCGGCTTGCCAGGCAAATGTCAGCAGGGATAACGGCCGACCTGTCGGGCCCGCCGTGCCGGACATCACGAAGTCGGCAAACGTTTTGTTGTCACTAACGGTTGCGAGTCCGCCAAGATTGACTTCGTCGTCAAGGTGGTACGCGGAGTCGAACGCGGCGCTGTAGCAAAACCATGTTACGACCAGCGTTATCGCCAGCAGTAACAGTGAATGCTGTCGCCTCACGAGGCAAACATGATCATGATTCCGGCGGCCACCGCTGAACCGATGACGCCCGCAACGTTCGGACCCATAGCGTGCATCAAGAGAATGTTCTGCGAGTTAGCTTCCAGGCCGACCTTGTTTGCAACGCGAGCCGCCATCGGCACAGCCGATACGCCAGCTGCCCCGATCAACGGGTTGATCGGCGTATTCGATACTTTATTAAGCAATTTACCCATCATCACGCCGCTTGCGGTGCCAATCGCAAAAGCGACCATTCCCAGCGCAAGTATGCCGAGCGTGCTCCAGTCCAGAAACTCGTTCGCACCGAGCTTCGAACCCACCGAGAGACCGAGGAAAATCGTTACGATATTGATGAGTGCGTTTTGCAGGGTATCGGACAGTCGTTCCGTCACTCCGCACTCGCGAATCAGGTTGCCGAAGGCGAGCGCCCCCAGCAATGGAGCCGCCGTCGGCAGTAGCAGCCCGACGAGCAATAACAGCATAAACGGAAACAGCACGCGTTCCGTCTTCGAAACGTCCCGCAGTTGCACCATTTCGATTTTGCGTTCGGCTTCCGACGTCAGCGCCTTCATGATGGGCGGCTGGATGATCGGCACCAGAGCCATATAGGAATACGCCGCGACGGCAATCGCTCCCAGCAGGTTTGGTGCGAGCTGACCCGCGACGTAGATCGCGGTGGGTCCGTCAGCGCCGCCAATGATGCCGATCGCCGCGGCTTCGCGCAGCGAGAAGTCCATCCAGCCCAGCTCGGTCATGCCCAGCGCGCCAAGCAAGGTCGCAAAAATGCCGAATTGCGCAGCCGCCCCGAGAAACAGCGTGCGTGGATTCGCGAGCAAAGGCCCGAAATCGGTCAGCGCGCCAACACCCATAAAGATAATGAGCGGAAAAACGCCGGTCTTGATGCCGACCTCGTAGGTGTAATGCAAAAGGCCGCCGGCCTCGGCAATACCAGCGCCGGGAATATTGCTTAGCAGGCCGCCGAATCCAATAGTGACCAGCAATAGCGGCTCGAACTTTTTGGCAATGCCCAGGTACAGCAATCCCAGGCAAACGATGATCATCGTGGCCTGACCGACCGACATCTGGTTTAGCCCGGACTCGAGCCAGATTTGCTGGATAAGATCCATCGACTAGCCGATCGCTACCAGGGCGTCGCCAACCGCGACCGAGTTGCCCTCCGCAACGTGAACATCAGTAATCGTTCCGCTGCGCGGCGCGCTGACCACGGTCTCCATCTTCATGGCTTCAACGACAAGCAGAGGGTCGCCCTCGCTCACCGAATCACCCGGGCTAACGTGAACTTTGAAAATATTGCCGGCGAGCACCGCTTTTACCGGTTCTCCGGAACCGCTGGGCGCAGAAGTTGCGGCGGGGGCAGCCGCGCCTGCAACCGACAGCTGACCGCTTTCTGCGACTTCAACGGTAAATTCCTTGCCATTCACGCGTACCGAGTAGACGCCCGATCCGCCTGCCGCCGGCGTCACCGCCGCTGCTGGCGTTGCATCTTCTCCTGTCGGCACAGGCTCGAACGCATCCGGGTTGCCACGGTTCTCGAGGAAGCGAATGCCAATCTGTGGAAACAGTGCGTATGTCAGCACATCGTCGACCACGTCGTCGGCGAGATGAATCTTCTTCTCGATCGCAATGTGATTGAGTTTTTCAGTCTGGAGTTCAAGCTCCGGCTCAAGCAGATCACCCGGACGACACGTAATGGGCTCCGCACCCTCAAGTACCCGCTGCTGCAGCTCGGCATTGACCGGCGCCGGCGTCGCGCCGTACTCACCTTTAAGAATGCCGGACGTCTCTTTGGTGATCGTTTTGTAGCGCGACCCTGACAATACATTGATTACAGCCTGGGTACCGACAATCTGAGATGTCGGCGTCACAAGCGGCAACATGCCGAGATCACGGCGCACCTGCGGAATCTCTTCCAGCACTTCGTCGATTTTTTCACTCGCGTTCTGTTCGCGCAGCTGGTTCTCGAGGTTTGTCAGCATGCCGCCCGGCACCTGCGCCACGAGGATGCGGGAATCAACACCTTTAAGTGAGCCTTCAAACTTCGCGTACTTTTTGCGTACTTCACGGAAATAGGCGGCAATCTCCTCGATCAATGCGATATCGAGGCCGGTGTCGCGATCCGTACCTTCGAGGGCGGCAACAATTGTTTCGGTCGCCGAGTGACCGTATGTCATGCTCATCGACGACACAGCACAATCCATGTTGTCGATGCCGGCCTCGGCTGCCTTGATGTAGGTGGCGGTCGAAAGACCGGTCGTGGCATGGCACTGCATGTGGACCGGAATGTCGAGCGATGCCTTCAGGCGACTGACCAGTTCGTAACACGTGTACGGCCGCAACAGGCCTGCCATATCCTTGATACAGATTGAGTGTGCGCCCATATCCTCGATCTGTTTGCCCATATCGACCCACAGGTCAATCGTGTGGACCGGGCTTACGGTATAAGAAATTGTGCCCTGCGCGTGCTTGTCAACGGCGATCGTCGCTTTGATCGCGGTTTCAAGATTACGCATGTCGTTCAGCGCATCGAAAATCCGGAACACATCGACGCCATTAACGGCACAGCGCTCAACGAATTTTTCAACCAGGTCATCGGCATAATGACGATAGCCGAGAATATTTTGCCCGCGGAACAGCATTTGCTGAGGTGTATTCGGCATCGCCGCTTTCAGCAGACGAATTCGTTCCCACGGATCTTCACCGAGGTAGCGAATACAGGCGTCAAACGTGGCACCGCCCCAGGATTCCATAGACCAGTAGCCGACCTTGTCGAGCTTGCCGGCGATCGGCAACATGTCCTCGATACGCAGGCGCGTCGCAAACAGGCTTTGGTGTGCATCACGCAGCACCAGCTCGGTAATACCAAGCGGTTTCTTCTCAGTCATAAGATATTGTCAGCCCGTTTTCTTGTTGCGGTGTTGTGTGATTGCCGCCGTAATCGCGGCAATCTCCTCGTTCGTCGCATCACCGGCACCCGGGATCGGCGAAAAACGTTGCACGACATTGGACATTATCGACATTACGGCGACCAGCAGGGTCAGGAAGACGAAGACCGTACCCATACCAACAAGCATTAGCGTAATGCCTTGATCCAAGAGCGATTGTTCCAATGGAACCTCCAGCGAGCGTGCGAACCGCGGATTATAGCGAATCAGTCTGCCGGGTTGTGCTTTTCTATGAAATCGGACATGAGTTCGAGCGATCTCATGCGCGTTTCAGCCTCGCGCAACCAATGATCTTCGCCTTTTAGAATTTCATATGTAACTGCTTTGTTCGCTTTCTTGAGTGCGCGCTGCATGCGGCGACTTTGCTCCGGCAAAACGATGGTGTCGTCTTTGCCGTGAATCAGCAGCACCGGCGCTCTGAATTTGTCGGCGTGCATAGCCGGCGAGATTTCTTCGAGCTGCTCCTTCTCTTGCAATGAACCGCCCATTTGCCTTTCCCAATAATCGAGCACGGCACTGCGCCGTCCATGTTCGCGGCGCTCCTGCTGCAGCTGCTCGACAAGATCGGTTACGCCGTTCAACGACACAACGCAACGATAGGGAAATGGAGAGAACGCCCCTGCCGCCAGCGCCGCATAGCCACCGTAACTGCTGCCGACAATACACACACGGTCGGGATCGACGATTTGCTCATCGACCAGCACTTGCACGCCATCGTCAAGATCCGTTTGCATTTTGCGACCCCACTCGCCGAAACCAGCGGCGCGGTGGGCCTCGCCAAACCCGGTCGAGCCGCGAAACTGCGGCTGCAAAACAATGTAGCCGCGACTCGCAAAGTACTGCGCGCGCCAGTCAAACCGATAGCTGTCATGTGAGGCGGGTCCACCATGCGGCAAAACTATCAACGGTGCGTTGCCACGATTGATGACGTCCGCAGTCCCGGTCACGAGCATTGGAATGGTCAGCCCATCCCGAGCCGGGTACTCACTAATGATGACGTGCGCGATGTTTTCGGCGCTCATGTCCGGTCGCGAGACGGCGACCGGAATCGGCCTCGAATCGACGTCTTCCATGATCACGTAGGACCCGGCCGTGATCGAACCGCTAAGGTGAAATAACAGCCGTTTGAAGTCGGCGCTCCAGTCAACCAGCGAAACACTGATGTCGCCGAATCGCTCCTGGATGCCGCGTACCCGGGCGTCGAGCTCAGGATCAAGAAACTGGTAGCTGGGTTTGAACCCTGCGTAGCGAGCACCGATGACAACACGATTCTCGTCAGTGATGACGTGCTGGATATCAACATCGTCTCGACCCAGGATTGGGCCCGAAACCGTGCCATCCTCGATACTCATTGCGTAATAGTTGTCGACGTCCTCATTGTCCGCCTCTTCACGAATTACCAATGCCTCTCTCGACGGCATTATTCCGACAATACTCAGCGCCGCACTTTCTACATCGTCCTCCGAATACAGTAGTTCGCGTTTGCCGTCCGTATAACGCCACAGTCGGTACTCGTTCCTGCCGTCATTGAAATCTTCCCGGATAATCGGCTTGCCCTGGTCATCAACAAACCAGTCGATCGTGTTTTCGCTACCTCTTTCGCGGACGCGCTCGCGCCTGTCGCCAAAGCGAACCTCATAGAAACCGTAGGTCGGCGCGCCAGTCCGACTACCCCGGTTGTCGAACATAAACGCGGGCATAAAGAGCGCATCGCCATCGTCGCTGAGCCCAAGGACTCGCCCGAGCCCGGACTGGTACGGATAAAGGTCTGTTGCATTTCGCAACAGCACGTTCACGTCGCCCGATTCGAGATTGAATTCGTAGGCCGAAGTGTGTTCGTAAGCGTTTTGAACCCAGCGCTCGCTGGTCGTCGCGCCTGCCTTCAACAGCAGGGTGTCATTGGTCAGGAACTGAATCGAGGTCGGTTTCACCTCCTCGGCATTAACGGCTTTTACGAATTCGTTGGTTGCCACGTCGACGGCAACAATGACATCGCGCCCGCCCTGAACCATGCGCTTGGCATACCGGGTGCCATCGGGGGAGAGCGCGACCAGACTGTCTCTTGGCAAACTGCCGTAGGCTTCAATCGGCAATAATTTTTGTGCGGTCGCGCTAAACGCAACACTCGCGCAAAACAGCGCAATGATGATTCTCATACCTGCTAGGTCCTCCTCTTTCTGGACGCGATCCGCTGCTCTCGCCGGTGACCCGCGTCATTATAGCGACGCTGCTCGTCCAGCGACTCCGGCACGACCGGCGGAACGGGGTGCGGCTTGCCATCCTCGCCAAGCGCGACAAATGTCAGGTAGGCCGATACGACATGACGTGACTCGCCCGTGTAGCTGTGCTCGGCCGATACATGCACACCGATCTCCATCGAACTGCGCCACGCGCGATTGACCGCGGAGCGGATAATCAGTGTATCGCCTGCACGCGCAGGCGCAATGAAGTTCAGGCTATCCACGGCCGCAGTAACGCACGGACATCCGGCGTGCCGCTCGGCGACGATCAGCGCCGTACGATCGCAAAGACTCATTACCAACCCGCCGAAGACCGTGTATTTCGAATTCAGGTCGTTGGGAAAAACCTTGTAAACATTGTGATCGATCGCCGATTCCGACGGACCTTTTCCAGGGTTGCTCATTGCTGTGTCCTTGTCAGCGCCTCAGTCAGCATGCCGCGCATAATACGTTGTCCGAAATTCTCAGGTTTTGCGAGCCCCATGCGCTCGAGTGGCCCCGCATGCCGCTCTTCGACTGAAGCGAACAAGGCGTGCGCCGCGCGCCGCAGTTTGCCACCGGTTGTCGCGGTCTCACGCTGCAACCAGGTTAGCGCCTCGGCCAGCGATACCTCATCAGGTGTTAATGCCGTGCCCAACGGGTACGGCGGGAAATACTGCCGATGCTTGTCAAACACCGCCGCAATGACCTCCGGCCGGTTGTTGCCGGCGTCGTCCGCCATTTTGTAGTCGGCGTCAATCTTGCCGGCCCGCTTCGCCGACTCAAGCAGCTCCGGGTGAAAATCGGCGTCAGCCACGTGCAGCAGCCGGTCAACGATATCGCGATCACTGCAGCCGCGCGTCGCGGCGACGCCGTATTCGGTGACGTACACATCGCGATGGTGACGCGGCACCGTGGTATGACCGTAGTTCCAGAGAATATTGGATGACACCTTGCCGCGACTCTCACGGCGCGCGCGAC
>JBCAZN010000145.1:0-6645 GCA_038533035.1 Pseudomonadota bacterium | reverse complement strand
CGTCGAAACAAGACGACCGTCTGTATGCGTAATATAGAGCCGAATACCGCCCTCGACGGTGAACTTGACGGCGTTGCCGAGCAGGTTGATCAGGATCTGTCGCAAACAGACATCATCTGCCACTAACTGCTGCGGCACATCGGGCTCGACGTGCGTGGCGTAAGAGAGTCCTTTTTCGGCCGCCAGCGGCGCCATCATCGCTGCAAGGTCATCGAGCATGTCGTGCAGATTGAAACTGCGTGGCCGGATGATGACCTGCCCGGCGTCGAGGCGTGCTTCGTCGAGAATTGTATCGACGAGCGTGCTGAGATGACGGCTGGATCGTGCGATGGCTTCAACGCTCTTGCGAACCACTTCGAGCGGCGCATCCTGCTCGAGCGCCAAATCGGAATAGTTGACGATCGACGCCAGTGGTGTACGGAACTCGTGCGACATCATCGCGATAAAGCGCGATTTCCCGGCGCTGCTGCGCTCCAGGTCGCGGCGGCGGTGATCCAGCTCGGCCTTGGTTTCGACCAGCTCGGCAATCAATTCGCGCTGCCGGGCGATCAAACGGCTTTGTCCGGCGTGCAACAGTCGCAACTCGTTCGCCGATTGTTGTGACACCTGCAATGCGCGATGTTCGGCGCCGGCGTCGAGCAGCACGACGTAGTGGCCTTGATCCTGCGGAATGGTCACCAGGTGCAGGGCAATATCATCGCTTGTTGTTATAAATGCCAGTCGTTGTGGCGTAGCCTCGAGCGTGCCAATCAGGAATGGTGCTGCGTCCAGCATATCCTGGCCAACACTGAGTTCTCCAAGCCCGCACCAGCTTGTGTCACCCCAGTGCGCTTTGAGGCGATGCGATTCGTCGAGCAGGAAGCAGCAGGGCCGCGACTCTGATACATACTCGGCCTGCAGGTGATCGACGATTTCTCTCGGTAGCGCCGTCAATCGTCGAGTACCTCGTCGACAACGAGCTCGGCCAGCCGCGTCAGTGCGTCGTCAACGGCAGTACCGACTTTTGCACTCGTTTCAAAAACTTCGACAAACCGTTTGCGCTGAATTGCGAGCAGTTCGTCACTGACCTCCCAGGCATCGGTGAGGTCGCACTTGTTCACGAGCAAAATGCCGGGTTTATCGTCAAACCGTTTATCGATGTCCTTCTTCAGCGTCGCCGCGGTCGACAGCGTGAGCGAGCGGGTGCCATCGGCAACGTACAGGTAGCCCGCTGCGCCACGGAGGTAGGCAAATTCCTTGTCGCCGAATTTGTCGGAACCGGCGACATCCCACAGGACCATCTTGACGTCGACGTTACGACGCTCGAGATGTATTTCCTTGGTATCGATCTTGACGCCAACGGTCGTCAGGTATTTTTCCGAAAACTCATTCTTGACGAAACGCTCGCAGACACTGGTTTTGCCTACGGCGAAGTCGCCGACGATGCAGATCTTGCTGGTGAGCGTTGTCATTGCGAATCGGCCGAATCCCGTGCGCGAAGTGTCACAGTAACCCGGCGCAACGTTGGATCAGCCTCAGTGCCAGTGTCCTGTTCACTGAGCACGGTCTCGATGTTCGTGGTGCCCTGCCAACCCAGCAGCGTGAGCGAGCGGGCGACAGATTCTGCGCGATCTGTTGCGATTTGTGCATTGACCTCGCGGCCACCAACCGGGTCGGAATAGCCAACGACGGTTGCATCGATAGTCATTCCGGCTTTGAAGAGTGAATTCGCCAGAATATTAAGCTGTGCAACGTATCCGGCCAGCGCAATCTGACTATCGGGCGTTAGCTGCGTGCGGTCTTCAAAGTACAGATTTTGCTGACCAAGCCGCTCGACGTCGGCCAGCAACTCGTCGCGTTGGTCTGCGGCCGCGGTGCGCTGCTCTGCAGCTGCACGTTCTGCCGAGATTGTCGGGTCGAGCGAATAGTAGGGCTGCATATCCGCCACAATCTCCGTATCGCCCAGGCCTGCATCGGTTGCCAATTGTTCGATCGTTGGCGCCAGTGGGTCGCGCAAGCCGGAAACGCTCAGACTCGAACGACTCGCGCTGGCATCTGTGACGATCAGGCCTGGCGTTTCGCTAATCGCCTGAACCAACGTGTCGAGTTTGCGTTGTTGCAGATAGCTGGTCACTGCCAGGTAGCCGATGCCGCCGATCAACAGCATCGCAATGATCCATGTCGTCCAGGACGTACCGGAGTTCTTGTTAGGCGCATTTTGCGCCTCGAACTGAAGACAGGGCAGCAGTTCATCGTCAATATCGGGCACTGTCGATGTGTCGCCTGCGTAGTCCCGAATTGTGTCGCCGTAGCGGAAATGAATGCGTTCCAGTACAGCGCTTAACTCGGCGCGCAATCCGCGTGGCGGTACGCCTCGAATAACGCAAACGAGGAGGGCGTGCGGGCCGTGTACCGCCCACAGCGTAAATTCTCCCATGTCCGCTGATTCGAGCCGTCCGGTGCGGTCGGGCGAGAATGACTCCTTCACGAAATCCTGGATCGCGGTGAACATCGCGGACACCGCGTCGCTGTCTTTTATGCGCGCGGCCTCATGCTGCACGTGGCCGACCAACAGACCGTTCTCACGGCTGATCAGGTAGGCCTGCTCGACGCGATACAACAGCGTCTTCTGCATTATGAACTCGCCGAACGGGACGCCGGCGCGCCAGGCCTGCAGGCGCCACGACAGGCCACGAGGCGTCAGGCTATGTTCAACTGCCTGGTTGATCTGCTGCGAAAACGTGCGCAGCGCTTGCATGATCGATTTGCGAATGGCCGGTCCCATGACGGGATAGAGTGCGTCGCCATACACTTCGGGTTCTTCATGAAACGCGGTCTTCAGGCAATCGCCGACCGGGGCTTTCAGTGCATCGCGCAACTCTTTACCGGCGCGGTGGCTCGATCGCACCGCCTCCGGCAGTACATCAGCCATGTCCTGCGCACGCATCTCACGCCGTTCGACACGCTCGGTTATCGAGTCGAGTACCTGTTTTTCCTTGCCGAAAAGCAGGTCTCTTAATTCGTCGAGGTCACTCATGCTGTGGCTCGCGAACGACTAACCTTTCGGCAGCTTGAAGTCTTTAGTAAGTCGAAGCGACACTTCCGACAGGAGGCTTGCCAGGTCTTCACGTGCCAGCTTGGCTTCATCGAGCGATCGTGCCTCGTTACTCAGCGTCGCACTGAGCTGCTCGCGGGTCTCGGTAATCAAGGCGGCCAGTTCTTCACTTTGCTCATGGAGCGAATTGCGCAGGTCTTTGGATTCGGTATCAAGTCGATCCTCGAGCTCGGCATACCAGCCTTCGATCTGTTCCGTCGCATGCTTGAGATCGCGACCGCCTTCCTTTGCTTCAGCCTGGCGATCTTTTCGTTCAGTTTTCAGGCGCTCCGACAATTTATCGACTTCGCGCTTTGTATAGGTGTTGAGACGTTCGATGCGTTTCTCGAGTTCCGAACCGAGGCTGTCAATGTGCTGCGTCAAACGCCCCTCAAGATCTGCAAAACGACTCTCGTAGTCGCGCATCTGTCCGCCAAACAATATCTCGCGGATCTTGTCGACATTGCCGTCTGCCTCTTCAATCGCTGTTGCCGAGTCTTTGGATTGTTTTCTTGCCATCAATCAGTCTCCAGTCTATGCGTCCGCGGATTCCATTCGGTAGCCGTGTTGGTAAATCGCGGAAAGTTTCCAGCCGTTGTGCTCGCCGATATCGAGCTTCTTGCGGATTCGGCTAACGTGCGTATCGACGGTTCGGGTCGATATCTCGCGGTTATCAATGCCCCAGATCTCGCGCAGAATCTGATCTCGTGACACAACCTTGCCGGCATTTCGAAATAGTAAAACAGCCAGCAAATATTCGCGGCGGGTTAGCGCCACGGTTTCGTCGTGCAGAGTTGCCGAGTGGCTTGTCAGATCAAACCGATACGGTTCTGCACTGATCTCTTTCTTCTGAATCGCCTTGCCCGCAACGCGGCGCAGGATTGCGTTAACCCGTGCCGACAATTCGTTGCGTCGTAGCGGCTTGACGACGTAGTCATCGGCACCGGCCTCCAGAGCGCGCACCACGTCTTTTTCGGCGTCGCGCACCGTCGCGACGATCGCCGGTGTGCTATCGGCATATTCTTCACGAAGTTGTTCCAGTGCCGCAACGCCGCTTAAGTCCGGCAATTCCCAGTCGAGCAGATACAGATCGAAGCTCTCGACCTGAGTCGCACGCAGAAAGCTCTGTGCATTGTCATAGCAATGCACACTGCAACCGGCGTCCTCAAGCCAGAGGCCGGCGATCTCGGCCTGGTCCGGATCATCTTCGAGAATTGCGACTCGCAATGAAACTCCCTTGGTGCTGTGCTGCGCCGTAGCAATATTCTTTTAATATCGGCGTCTTGCAACTTACCGGCAGTATACCTGTTTAGGCAGCGGGTTCGTTTTACATAGGGTGGATTTGGCGGGCGGGCACAAGGCCCGGTCGCTAGGTCGATACGGTGACCTGGTTAACGAAGGTTTCAAGTGCATCTACTATCGTCGTGATGCGCGTGGCGTCGCGTTGTTTGGCCGCGAGTTCGAGTTGCGCGCCGTACTCTGAAACGAGTTCGAGGCCGTAGGCGCCGCCGGACCCGTACAAATTATGACCCGTACGCTCAATAATTTCGAAGTCGTCACTGGCGAGCGCGGTACGCAGTCGGATCAGGTCGTCCTGGCGACGTTGCAGGTACTTGGAAAGCAGCCGCCGGGCGAAAGGATCGGCAATCTCGATCGAGTTATCAGAGGGGGGACTCATTCTCGTTTCAACACCACCGTTAGTTGATCCTGTCGCCCGAAGGCTTTGTTGCATTTACGTCCTGGCGGCGACTTAGTCGTCGTCGCGCAGCGGCTTCAGCCAGTATTCCATTTGCTTGCCTGCCGCTTCACGGCCGCCAAGACCAAACGAAAGGGCGAATGCCACCGCGATCGCACCCAGTACCAGGCCAAACGCCAGGTTCACAATATCATCCGCGATGCCCATGGCGCGAAGGCCCATGGCAAGCACCAGCCCGATAATCGCAGCCCGCAAGATACCGGCCAACGCGCCGGCGCTCTCACCGCTTATACGCAATACCGCAGAGTGTGCAATTCCCGCCAGCCAGAAGCCTGCGATCAGGATAACGGCGCCCAGCAATACTTGTCCGGCAAACTCGACCAGTGTCGATGCGATGCCGGAAACCTGGTCAAAGCCAAGCTGATTCGCGGCCTCGACACTGGCAAAGAGAATAATAAAAAAGCTAACGACCTGGCCTGCGAAACGCGACAGTGAAAACGAACTGTCAGCGACGGCACCAAGGCCCATTTTCGCGGGCAACGCATTGGCCCCGAGTCCGTCCAGCATCGTTGCTACGAGCTCGGAAATGAACTTCGCCAATACAACGGCGATGCTCACAATGATGACCGCGGCAAAGATGTCCGGTATCGCCGTCATGAATGCGCTCAGCATCTCGGTCGCAGGACCAGAAATCGCGGCGATTTGTAGTGTATTCAATGCGGCAACCAGTGCCGGTACGAACACGAATATAAAGACGACGAGTCCGGCAAGCTGCGACAGACTGACTTTTCCAGACAGCCCGGCCTTGTCGCCCAGGCGATCAATGCCGACAGCGGTCAGCAGGTTTTGCACAAGGTCCCTGAGAATGCGCGCGACAAACCAGCCGACGATGCCGATAAGCGCGGCGGCAAAGATGTTCGGCAGCATTGCGAGGATCTTGTCGACCATGCCCTGGACCGGGACCAACAGACCTTCCATTTTGAGCGTGCCGAGAATGGCCGGCAGGAACAGGAGGATGATCAGCCAGTAAACGACGTCGCCGATGCTCGAGCTGACAGGCTTCATACCCGCTTCGCTGCTGACCTTTTCGTCGATCGTTGTTTTGGAAAGCGCCGTTTCCAGGAGGCCACGCGCAAGACTGGCCAATACCCAGGCGAGAATCGCGAGAACACCCGCGGCAAACAGGCTCGGGCCATACTCAAAGACTTTGGTAACCAACGCCTGCAAAGGCGCTGATACGATCTCGAGGTCCAGCACATTAAAGAAGGCGATCAGTACCAGGAGCATGGCGACCCAGAAAACGCCACTTGCACCCATGGATTCCGCATCAACTTCGCTGTCCGTGGATGATGCGATGCGCTCGTTCAGGTTGACCGCGTCGAGCAGCCGACGTGTGCCTGCGCGAAGCAGTATCGCGATGAACCAGCCCACCACCAAAATGCCCACGGCTCCGAGCAGGCTCGGCAACGTGGAACTGAGCGTTTCCATCATTGAGTTAAACATTGATTCGAAATTCATGACCGTTTTCCCCTAGTTCGTGAAAAACATAAAGGGCCAGTGACCGGAGTCGACTGGCCCTTAATGCCTACTGCCTAGTACGTCACGACCGGCGGAAGCTTGCTTGCCTGGGAGATCCAGCTTTGCACAACTTTCACCGACGGCGTACGTCTTACGAGGTTCTTTGAGGTGTTGACCTCTTCCATCTTGTCCGCGAGGTTCTGAGCGTTGCGGTGCTTCAGTTCCTTGACCGTGTCCACGCCGGCACCTTCCAGCAGTTCCGCGTACTGACTTGCAACGCCGTTAATGCGGAAAAGGTCCGCCATGTTCACGAAGTTGAGAAGCCGTGTTTCGCCGATGCCTGTCGTTTCAAGATCGG
>JBCAZN010000144.1:0-6722 GCA_038533035.1 Pseudomonadota bacterium | reverse complement strand
AAGCCAAATTTACCGAACACCCGGCAATTGCCGGGTGTTCGGTAAATTTGGCTTTCACTGACATACGGTTCTCTCCCAAGCGTCCTGTCATTTTCGTTCACGCCGCGCGAACCATTGTCCCGAAATGTTGATGATTTTTGATAAGTATTAGAACATTCGTTTCGTATATATTGCATAATAGGAACGAATGGACCAAAAAGACCGTCAAATCCTCCGCATCCTTCAAGGCAACGCGGCCATCTCGATGAACGACCTCGCCGAGCGTTGCTCAATGTCGAAGACCGCGGTCTGGCGCCGGGTGCGCGATCTCGAGGCCAAGGGTGTGGTACGTGACCGGGTCACGTTGCTGGACGCCGAGGAAATGGGATTCGGGCTCACGATTTTCGCGATGGTCCGAACCAACCAACACAGCGATGCGTGGTTCTCGACATTCGAGCAGGCGGTTCGCTCGATTCCGGAGATTCTCGAGTTTCATCGCACCAGCGGCGACATCGATTACCTGCTTCGGGTCGTCGCCCGCGACATGCGTCATTACGACGAGGTCTATAAACGACTGATTCGCGAAGTGGACTTCGCCGACGTCAGCTCGACATTCGTTATGGAAACGTTCAAAGCCGATACGAAGCTACCGATTTAGTAGGTGTTTCTCGCAATGGTCGCGCTCCCGAATTTCACTAGACTGGAATTCAGGAGGACAAGCCATGTTCAGTATCGACGCCATCATGAGCACCAGTCTCATCACCGTGCACCCGGAAGCTACGCTGGCCGAAGCGCGCACGCTGATGCAAGACAATCGCATCCATCACATCCCCGTTGTCGACGGCAAACGTCTTGTTGGTCTGGTAACGCTTACCAACGTACTCGCCGCAACGGATTCATTCCTGCGCGACCAGACCAACCGAATTCACGCGTCAGAGATTATGGTTCGCGATGTCATGGTCAGCGACGTTGCGACGGTCGACATCGACGCCGGCCTTCGCCAGGCGGCACTATTCATTGAGAAGCACAAGATTGGTTGTCTACCGGTCATGGACGACGAGCAACTGGTCGGTATCATCACCGACACCGACTTTGTCGCGGTTGCGATCAACCTGTTGGAACAACTTGAGGAAACGGAACCCTTCGTCGAGGATGACTACGACGCTGACGTTGCCTGATCGTCTTCGCTGCTTTGCTTCAGCTCATACTGCGCATCGCGTTCCGACCCGATAAGGATCGCCACCCAGCGCGTGCGCTCGTCGCTTTCCAGCGCGAGCTTGAGGGTCATCGTCAATGGCACCGATAGCAGCATGCCGACCGGACCAAATACCCAGCCCCAGAATATCAGTCCAACGAAAACCACCAGCGGCGAAATACCGACGCCGTAACCCATGAGACGCGGTTCCAGCAGGTTTCCGAACACGACGTTGATTGCCGCAAAACCGATTGCGGTCGCGCCGGCGGCGCCAGGACCGAGGTCGGGCTGTATAAGAGCCAGCAAAACGGCTGGCACGGCTGCAATGATCGAGCCGATTGTGGGCACGTAGTTGAGCAGGAAGGCGAGCATGCCCCAGAGCAGCGGAAAGTCGAGACCAATCGACCACGTCAGTACGCCTGCACACAATCCGGTGGCCATGCTGACCAGCGTTTTTATGCCGAGATAGCGTCCAAGGTTTTGCAGGAACACGCGAGCGCGCTCCAGGTTGTCGCTGTTGTTGCCGAACGCCGCCTCCACTTTTGTGCCGAGCGTCGACGCCTCGAGAAGAATAAAGATCATCGTAAAGATGATCAGGAACGTATTGGTCAGAACGTCCCGAAGACCGTTCAGGAGCCCCGCTACCAGGCCCATCGCCCAGCCCGGGTCAATCATATCGCCGAGCCCCTCAACACTTTCATCATTGCTGAAGTTTTTAATCGCAAAGTCAACGGCACCATCGACGAGCACGTCAAGCCTTGCCTGATATCCCGGCAGTGCAGCGGTAAATTCGGCTATCGATGTGCCAAGGATTGTTCCGACCGCCGCAAGAATGAGCATGATGGTTGAAACGATCAGGAGCGCCGCCAGGAAACTGGGCACGCGTTTGCTTTGCATCCACAGCATCGGCTTGGCGGTGATCAGCGCAAGAAATGCGGCGATAAGGAACGGCACAAGCAGCACCGTCGCCATCTGCATGCCATAAATAATGACGATGACAGCGGCAAGACTGACAATGGCGCTGCCGCGATTGCTGTCGGATCCGTTCACCCGATCGATCATCGCACAGCTCGAGCTGCCTTTGCTATGCTGAAGCGTCGTCGCATTCGGAGACTTTCATGGCCGCGGTTGAATCACAGATGTTACCCCTCGGTACCGAAGCACCGCGGTTTTCGTTGCCGGATCCCGACGGCAACACACATTCGCTGTCTGATGGCGCGGCCGCGACCCTCGTCATGTTCATTTGCAATCACTGCCCGTTCGTCAAACACGTCCGCGAGGAACTGGCCCGGCTGGGTAACGACTATGGGGCGAAGGGGGTTGCGATCTTCGCCATCAACAGCAATGACGTGGCAACGCACCCCGGCGACAGCCCTGAAAACATGAAAGCCGAAGCCGAACGCTGGGGTTATACGTTCCCGTACCTGTTCGATGAAGACCAGTCCGTCGCCAAGCAGTACAAGGCCGCGTGCACGCCCGATTTTTTCGTGTTTGACGGAGATTCACGACTCGCCTACCGCGGCCAGCTCGACGGCAGCCGCCCCTCGAACGGCATCGCTGTCGACGGTGCAGACGTACGCGCCGCGCTCGATGCCGTGCTGGAAGGACAGCAACCAGACGCCGACCAGGTCCCGAGCATCGGTTGTAATATCAAGTGGCGACCCGGCAACGAGCCGGACTATTTCAGCTAGGGATTACTTCGGGGTATAGAGCTCTGCTTCTTCTTCGGTTAGTTGCTCGATGCGCACGGTCCAGCGCGCATGCGTCGTGCTGATCTTCAGCTGATAGCGCCCGCTGCTTTCAAATAACCGCAAGCCATTGCCGACGCGCTTCGTGTACTTCACACGACCCACGTGACGTCCCGTATTCGCTTCGACCAGCGTGATCTCGAGCGCTGAGAACCGGGATGCCCGGCTGTCCGTCTGCCAGGCCGGACTTTCGAGACGCCAGTCCAACAGCCACGGTCCTTCGACCGCAAAGCTCGCCGTCGTCGTGTTACCCGTGCCCTTGAATTCGCGCACCAGCTCGGCCGCATTCGCGGAGCCGGCAACGCCAATAAGTAGGAGTGTTATCGCAATTCTTCGCATAGTGTTCTTGTCCGCAGATGTATCCCGCACCTGTTACGTGTTCAGCAGTCACCCTTGAGACTGGCTATCCATTCCCTGATCAGCGCGACACCTTCAGTTTGCACTGTACTGCGACCCAGTTCGGGCATTGCGATGGCCGGGTCTGTGTGTTCGATACGGTACAACAGGATCGACTCATCGGGCTCGCCTCGATGAGTATCATACAGGCGATCGCCGCTGCTGTGCCCAGCGCGCTCCGCGCGGAACATTGACCTCTACGTTGGTTAGGACACCGGCGTCACGCCAGTGTTCGATCTGATTGTCGCGATGCAGGTGCCGTGCCTACTGAGTCGAGTGTAGCGAGACAATATCTCCAACCAACGAAAAACGCCGCACCCGTGCGGGTGCGGCGTCATCTCAGCCGGGGGAAGGCTGACTACTTGGCTGTCGCGCTCATATGCGGATGATCAAAGCTGACAAATCCGCAGCCACCAGCCTCATTGTCGTAGATGCGAATTTTAACCATGTTGCCGATCTGAGCCGTGAGGTCGACCGAGACCCAGTCATCGTCACCATTAACCCAGGGCGGACCACAGGAAGCGGGCTGGAACGAGGCGATGACCGAGTCAGACGGATCAAGCACTTCGAAACCGACCGGAACGGTGCCACCGTTGCCGCCCGTAATGAGTATATTGAAGTACGGACGTGCAGCATCAACCATGAACTCGGGTGACGTCAGCGAGCCTGTCGGTGCATCACAACCTGCCGCATTGTTATTGAGTTCGCAGGTACTCACCGCCCTCAGACCAACACGGCCTTCACCGGAAACGCCTTGCCATGCGTCTGGGCCAGCAGGATTCATAAAGTCGCCCGTCGCTGTCCAGTTATTCGTTGTCGCGTCATCGAACGAGCCAATCACCTGATCAAACGCATCGTCTGGAAGCGAAACGTTAAAGCCGAGATTAGCTTCAACTGCCGGAGTAAGCGCTACGGCACCACCATCCGTTCCGCCACCCGGATTCCAGGCATTGGGCCCTTGGTAGAAGTGATCAAAGCTCACGAATCCGCAACCGCCAGGCTCGTTGTCGAACACCTGCATCCGTACGTATGCGGTGCTGAGAGCGGAAATATCGACCCACACCCAGTCGTTATCACCATCGATATGCGAAGGACCGCAGGAATTTGGCGTGTAGGTGTGTATGACGTTACCGGCGCCGTCGAGAAGATTCATCCCGACAGGTGCCGCTCCGTTGCCGCCAGCCATCAGGAAGTTCAGGTACGTATCGGTAACCTGGAAAGACGGTGACGTCACGGTGCCGACTGGTGCGTCGCAACCGGCGCTATTGGCATTCATCTCGCAAGTACTAACTGCGCGATCGCCGAAACGAGCTGCCGCGGCATTGCTGGCGCGCGCTGTTCCTTCCCAACTGTCAGGCATTGGGTTCGCAAACGCTCCCGTTGCAACCCAGCCACGGTTGTTCACCATGTCTTCGGGATTCTCGAAGCTTGCATGGGGAATCAACCCCGTGACGGCCGCTGCTTCGCTGGTCACGTTAACTGGCGGCAATGGCTTGCTTGGCGACCCGATATTGACACCCATTGGCGAGTTCGTCTGATAAAAGTGGTCGAACGAAATGAAACCGCAGCCGCCTGAGTTCTCGTCGAAGATTCGAATCCTGACATCAGTGCCGATCAAGCCACTGGTGTCCCAATGTACGTAGTGCTGATCGCCACGAATAACTGCGTCGCCACAGAAATTCGGGTTGTAGGTGCTCAGAACCGAGCCATCGGACGCGAGAATCAGTTCAACGCCAACGAGGGCGCCGCCGTCGCCACCGGACATAAGGAACGTGATCGAATCCTGAGTGACCGTGAAGTCAAGAATCAGAATCTCGCCCTGGGGCGCGTCGCAATCTCCTGGTACACCGGTAATCTCACACGTCGTTACCGCCGCGTCGCCAATGCGAGCTGCGCTCGGGCCGTCGAGATTATTCCAACCGGACTGGGCGATCGCCGGGTCCGCAAACACACCTGAGAGTGTGAATTTGTTGGTCTCAGATTGCATCAGGACCGGGTATTCAAAGCTGGAGATAATGTTTTCCTGCACGAACGTTGTTGCGTCCGTCGTTACCAGGTTCGAAGTCTGAGGAATGCCATCGCCGACTACGACGTCGGTGACAGTAATCTCGAGATTGACCGACGTGTCCGTCGAATAGGTATCCGAGGCCGTTACCGTTACTTCGTAAACATTGTTACCGTCTGCGTCGCCTGGCGCCTCAAAGTCAGCGGGTATTGCAAAGGCCAGGGTGCCACTGTTGCTGATTGTAAAGCGCCCGGCATCGGTACCGCTAAGGCTTAGTGTTACCGGATTGCCATCTGCATCGGTTACGACCAGGTCAATAACGTTGCGACTGTTTTCCTCAACTGAAATCGGACCTGGGTCCGTGATACTTGGCGAAGAATTCTGTGGCAAATTTGCCGGATCACCACCATCTCCACCACTGGTGCACGCCGCAAGTGCGAAGGCTACTGGCAGCGCTGTAATTAATGCTTTGTTCATTGTCATACTCCTCAGAACCAGTAGGTCAACATTGCGCGGACTTTGCGGCCGAACAATGGCCGTGCAACTCCGCGGTTCGTGGCGCCATTAGGGCCTTTTAAGTCGACGAACAGGGGGTCACCCTCGGTGAAAGAGATCTCGTCGGTGATGTTTGAGGCATGCAACTGAATTGCGAGTCGGTCGCTGATGTCCCAAATGAGGCCACCATCAAGATGGAAGTACTCTGGATACAAGGTAACGTCCAGGTCTCGCGACTCCGAGAAGCGCTCGTCGAAATATGTGTACTTCATGTACGGCTTCAGGGCGACACCGAGAATCGGTTTCAGATCCCAAACGGCCTGGAAGTTGACCATGGTTTTCGCCAAGCGGCGCGGTACCCTACCGTCCTCGCCGATGCTTTCGAACTCATAACCGACGATTACGTCGTTCTCGCGAAGCTCGCGTACTGTGCGGAAATTTGCTCCGACGATCTTTGGATCCTGGAAGACCGCGTTACCCTTCAGCTCAAGCCCTTCCGCAAATCCTGGGTGCCAGGTTGCTTCGATCTCAATACCGGTATTTTCCACGCCGCGGGAGAAGAACTCGCGAACTTCCGGGCACGAATTGATATCAGGTACACCTCCTACAACTGCGCAGGACGGGTCGGTGAAGTCGCGAAAAACTACGCTGTCCTGGCGTGGGCTGAAGTCGTTGTAAAAGACTGCGATTTGTGTGTCCCAGGAATCGGCGTAATAACGAATACCTGCTTCGTACTGCATGATGTCTTCGACCTGCTCTTCCGCGCGAGTCGAATCGACACGAAACTCGTTGAGGTCCTCAAGACTCGGCAGGCGGAAGGAGTTTGATACCAGACCATAGACGGCAACGTCGTTCGTTATTGAGTAATTCGCACCGACCGACCAGCCCACGCCAGGACAGCGTA
>JBCAZN010000143.1:0-6765 GCA_038533035.1 Pseudomonadota bacterium | reverse complement strand
GTTGCGATCAAGGTGCTATCTCCGCAACTTGCCAAAAAGGGCGAAGCCCTGCGTGCGTTGCAACAGGAAGCCGCAAAGGGCCGTTGCCTGGTGCACCCGAACATCGTGCGGTTCATCGACCTTGATCGAGAAGACGACCTCTATTTTATTGTCATGGAGTGGCTTGAGGGTCGCACGCTGGCCGATATTCTCGACTCAGACGACCGCACGAGCATCGATAACGACGCCGCGTTTCGAATCGTTCGCCAGGTTGGCGATGCACTGGAATACGCGCACCGCTGCGGCATCGTTCACGCGGACGTCAAACCCGGCAATATCATGATCATGCCGAATGGCGATGCCAAACTGTTCGATTTCGGCGTTGCTCGCGTTCAGCAGCGCCAGGACGACGATGGCTTCAATCCGGGCGTCCTGGGCGCAATGACGCCGGCGTACTCCAGCATGCAGGTCCTGACCGGCGAGGAACCGGTCGCTTCGGACGACGTTTTCTCGCTCGCATGCCTCCTGTATCGCCTTGTCGCAGGCTACCGTGTGTTCGGTCCCCGCAACGCCGCGGAGGCCTCGCAGGCGGCGATGAAACCGCAGCAGGTCAATGGATTTAGCGACAGTCAGTGGAGTGCTCTCAAGAAAGCGCTGTCGTACTCGCGTGTGACTCGCTTCGAAAGTATCGCCGAGTTCATGGATGCACTGCATGACCGGAGTCCGGATACGATCAGTATCGAAGCACCGCAACGTTTCGTCGAAACTGACGAGCGTGGACCCGGGCGTTGGTTGGGTTTATTGGCACTGCTGGCCATTGCGGTGGGCATTGGGGCGTGGCAGCAAGGTTATCTTGATCGTTGGCTGACGCCATACATCGGCGATACCGCACGTGCGACGCGCATTCGCGATAACGACACACCAGCTCTGCCTGAGCCGGCAGTAGAGGTCCCTGTGCTCGCTGTTGAGCCCACTGTGGTCAACGAAGAATCGGTGGCAGATGTTGAGCGCGCGCCTGCCGCGGAAGCGGCGGAAGAAACGCTCAATGAGGCACCGGGTGAGTCTGTCGATCTCGGGGAGGATGTACCTGAAGCGGCACAGCCCGATGACGTCAATGCTGTCGGTCCGGCATCGCCACTGATCGATTTCTCAACACTGCCGGAGCCGACACTGGTCGTATCCCTCGCGGGGTATGGCGCTGATCCGGATCCGGTGACATTCACTATCCGAGAGAATGCCGATCCGGCAATAATCGATCTTGTCCGCGACAGCGACCTGAGCACCGAGTTGACGGTGCGGCTCGAAGAGGTCGGTTTCAGCGGCAATCGCTCCCCCTGGGCGGGTGGTCAGTATGCGCTGTCAAACTCCGGACTCGTGAAATTCCCGGTCGGCCAGTCGCGCGGTCGTGTAACACTGACGATGGCACAGGATTCGATGAACGAGTCGGATCAGCAATCGATCCTGCGCGTGCGCGCTATCGATCTTCCTGGTTCGGAACTGGCGGTAATCAATGTCATGCTCGAGGACGATGATCGACGCGCCTTTGAGGCAAGCCTGCCCACCAACACGATCGCATTTTCAATCAGCCAGACGGCGATCAGTGAAAAGGACCCCGCCGTACAACTCGACCTGGTCCGTTTGAATCCCGACGACACGGCGGTGGTCGCGTCCTTTACGCTTGAAGACATTACAGCAACCGAGGGTGAGGATTATTTTGCCCCGGGCGCTATGCAGGTTTCGTTCGGGCCGCGGCAACGCACAGCTCGACTCCTGATCCCGCTCGTGCAGGATGCCTTGAGCGAGGGCGACGAGGCCTTCGTCGTCACGCTGGATCAGGGTGACGACATATCGCCGACGATTACCCGCAACGTCCTCGTTCGAATCCTCGACGACGAGCCCCAAATCAGCGAATAGCTGCTAGACTTTCGCTCCGGCCATCTGCACGGCCGCTACCCGGGAGCAGCAGCAAAACCATGAGTGAAAAAGAGCTTCGGCGCTATTCGCGCATCGTCGTTGACGGTGACGAACAAGCACCCAGCAGGGCCATGTTACGTGCCGTTGGCTTCGAGGAAGACGACTTCAGCCGCCCACAGATTGGCGTCGCGTCAACGTGGAGCATGGTGACGCCCTGCAATATGCACATCAATGATCTTGCCGAGAAAGCACGCGAGGGCGCAGACGCGGCCGGTGCCAAAGCCGTCGTGTTCAACACCATCAGTGTTTCAGACGGAATCTCGATGGGCACGCCAGGCATGCGTTACTCGCTGGTTTCACGCGAAATCATCGCCGATTCGATCGAGGCGGTCGCCGGCGCTGAAGGATTCGATGGCGTCATCGCCATTGGTGGCTGCGACAAGAACATGCCGGCGTGCGTTATGGCCCTTGCACGGCTTAACCGTCCGTCTGTATTTGTGTATGGCGGCACCATTCGCCCGGGTGCGAAGCGCCGCGACATCGTATCGGTATTCGAGGCGGTCGGCGCCAAAGCCGCCGGAACCATCGGTGACGCCGAGCTTCTGGAAGTTGAACAAACGGCGATCCCGGGGCCCGGCGCCTGTGGCGGAATGTATACCGCAAATACCATGGCATCGGCGATCGAAGCGCTGGGTATGAGTCTCGCTAACAGTTCGGCACAGGAAGCGGTGTCTGCGGACAAGGCAAACGACTGCGAACGAGCCGGCGAGGCGGTCGTCAATTTGCTGAAAAAGGACATTAAGCCACTCGACATTATGACGCGCGAGGCTTTTGAAAATGCAGTGGCCGTCGTCATCGCACTGGGTGGTTCGACCAACGCTGTATTGCACCTGCTTGCAATTGCGAGAGAAGCTGACGTCGAGCTGACACTCGACGATTTCACGCGGATTGGCGCGCGGACACCGGTTCTTGCCGATCTGCGGCCAAGTGGTAAATACCTGATGTCGGAGCTGATCGAGATCGGTGGTATTCAGCCGCTCATGAAGCGCATGCTCGACAAGGGTTTGTTGCACGGCGACTGCATGACAGTAACGGGCAAGACGCTGGCCGAAAACCTCGCTGATGTTGCCGATTACCCGGACGGGCAGGACATCGTTAGCGACTTCGATAACCCGATTAAACCGGACAGTCACCTCGCCATCCTGCATGGCAACGTTGCGCCTGAAGGTGCCGTCGCGAAGATCACCGGCAAGGAGGGGCTGCACTTTGAGGGTTCGGCGCGTGTTTTCCACTCCGAGGAAGACGCGTTGCAGGCAATTCTCGATGGAGTCGTCGTCGCTGGAGATGTGCTCGTGATTCGTTACGAAGGCCCCAAAGGTGCGCCAGGCATGCGGGAAATGCTGAGCCCTACAGGCGCCATTATGGGTAAGGGTCTGGGCGAAGACGTCGCGCTGATCACAGACGGGCGCTTCTCCGGCGGCAGCCATGGCTTTGTGGTCGGCCACGTCACGCCTGAGGCGGCCGTGGGCGGCCCGATCGCACTGATTGAAAATGGCGATCGCATTCGCATCGACGCGGAAGCGAAACAGATAAACCTCGATGTCAGCGCCGAGGAAATGGCAAAGCGTCGCGAGCAGTGGCGACGGCCGAAGTCACCGGTGCGCCGCGGCGCGCTGGCCAAATATCGCAACGAAGTGTCGTCTGCGTCTGAGGGCGCCGTGACCATCCCGCCAGCATGGGATCAGGATTGAAACTTGACCTTTCCTGCACGGTTCGATTAACTGCAACGATGATTTCTACCGTCACCCCCGTTAAGTGCCAGCACATCGATCTGATCGATGCGTATAAACACCTAAAACACATGGCGCGCCAGAGGAGCGAGGGTGCGAATGGCAATAGTACCGGCTAGCCAATAAAGTCTGGACATTGTCAACGAACCCGCCGGGAAGCTCCTTGCGGGTTTTTTTTTGAGTAAAGGCATGCACGAAGCAGAATACGAAGAAAGTTCGACGCTTGGATCATCCGAGACCATTGCGGCCTCCCAGTGCGTGGTCATGAAGTTCGGTGGCAGCAGCGTCTCTTCAGCAGAGAATTGGGCGACGATTACCGAATTATTGCAGGCACGCCTTGACCAGGGGTTACGTCCTGTTGTCGTGCACTCGGCGCTCGAGGGAGTGTCAGACGCTCTGGACGCAATACTCGCGACAGCCATCAATGATGATCCGGGTGAACTGCTTGCCGCGGTGCGCGCTCAACACTATGACCTGGCGAAGTCACTGGACGTTGACGGCAAAGAACTGCTTGAAGAACTGTTGCACGAACTGGAGCAACTTGTCGCCGGTGTAAGACTTATTCGCGAGGTCAGCGTGCGTGTGCGGGTTCGCGTCATGGCCCTGGGCGAGCTGATGTCGACGCGCCTCGGTGCCGCCTACCTTGCGAATGCCGGTTTACCCGTGGAATGGATTGACGCACGCGATCTTTTAACGAGCCGCTCGCGCAGCCATCGCCAGACAACCAACGCCTATCTTTCCGCCACCTGCGATACGGACGCGGATCCGGTCCTGCAGGAAAAGCTCAAGGGCACATCGAAAATCGTCCTGACGCAGGGCTTCATTGCGCGCAATCGAAACGGCGAAACGGTATTGCTGGGGCGCGGCGGGTCGGATACGTCGGCGGCCTATTTTGCAGCCAAACTGCAGGCGCGGCGCCTCGAAATCTGGACCGACGTACCGGGCATGTTCACCGCAGATCCCAAGCTCGTGCCATCGGCGCGGCTGCTCGTTGCGCTGCACTATGATGAGGCGCAGGAGCTGGCATCGGCAGGCAGCTCGGTGCTGCATCCTCGCTGCATATCGCCGTGTCGCGCTTATTCGATTCCGATTTTTATTCGCTCTACGCTGAATCCCGAGATTGCCGGCACCGTGATTTCCTCGGTAACCGAAGAGGTCGAGCCGCAGGTCAAGGGCATTTGCAGTCGTACCGGTATTACCTTGATATCGATGGACGGCGTTGGCATGTGGCACGAGGTGGGATTCCTCGCACGCGCTTTCGCAGCGTTTGCCGAAAACGGCGTCTCCGTCGATCTGATTTCGACATCGGAGACCAATGTCACGGTCTCCATCGATACATCGGATGGCATGCTGCCCGATGACGTCGAGGAATCGCTGGTCAACGATCTTGAAGCGCTGTGCCGTGTGCGCGTGATTTCGAACTGCTCCCAGGTCAGTCTTGTCGGGCGCAAGATTCGTACGATCATGCCGCGCCTGGCGCCGGCACTCGAAGTCTTCGAGGAGGAGCGCATCCACCTGATGTCGCAGGCGGCGAACGATCTTAACCTGAGTTTTGTCGTGGACAAGCAGCAGGGTGCGCGGCTCGTCAGCAAACTGCACGCGTCCATCGTTCGCAAGACGGGTGGCGAGAGTGTGTTTGGTGCAAGCTGGGAGCGCTTGTTTCAATCGAACGAGCTCTCTGCGCGCGCTGCCGATAGCTGGTGGATGTCGCGTCGTGACGAGCTGTTGAATCTCGCCGACGGCCAGCTCAACGCCTACGTTTATGACCGCAACAGCGTCACCGCGGCGGCAGCAAGCCTGACAAACCTCAAAAACGTCGATCGAATTCTCTACGCCGTGAAGGCGAACTTTAACCGGGAACTGTTGCTTGCACTTGACGAGGCCGGCGTCGACTTCGAGTGCGTTTCGCCGGGTGAGGTTGAATGGCTCGAAGAAGTTATCCCGGGAATTGATATTTCGCGCATTTTGTACACGCCTAACTTCGCACCCCGATCTGAATACCAATGGGCCTTTGAGCACGGCTTGCAAGTCACGCTAGACAACCTCTACCCCTTGCAAGCGTGGCCGGAGCTGTTTGCCGGTCAAAAGATTTTCGTACGCGTTGACCCGGGCCAGGGCAGGGGGCATCACGAACACGTCAAGACGGCCGGTGTGCATTCGAAGTTTGGCATTCCAAGGTTTGAAATCGGCGAGCTTAAAAAACTCGTCAAAGCAGCGGGTACCGAGGTCATCGGTATACACGCCCATAGCGGCAGCGGCATTCTCGATCCAAACAACTGGCGCGCGGTGGCCGGCGAGCTGGTTCAGGTGGCCGAGCAGTTTCCGGGGGTAACGACTATCGATCTCGGCGGCGGCATCGGGGTACCTGAGAAACCCGGCGATCGACCGATCGATATCAAAAAACTTGATGAAACGCTGGCCGAGATCCGCGACTCCTACCCGCAATACTCCCTGTGGCTGGAACCGGGCCGCTTCCTCGTAGCCGGGGCAGGTGTACTCCTGACGCGCGTTACGCAGACCAAGGGTAAGGGCGAAATGCGTTATGTCGGGGTCGGCGCAGGCATGAATACGCTGATTCGACCGGCGCTATACGGTTCCTATCACGAAATTGTGAATCTGACACGTGCGGGCCAAGCGCCGAGCGAAACGGTTACCGTTGTCGGACCCATCTGTGAAACCGGCGATCGACTTGGCAGCGATCGATTATTGCCGCCGACAGAAGAGGGCGACGTCATTTTAATCGCGAATGCCGGCGCCTACGGCTACGTGATGAGCTCGCACTACAATCGCCGCGAGTTTGCCGCGGAAATCGTTATCTGAAGACGCTTACGTCCAGGGTCATGCGGCGTGACGGGTTTTCAGCCTGGCGCTGACATCGGCCAGGGTCAGGCCCTGGTTCGCGAGTAATACGATTACGTGGTACAGCAGGTCCGCCGCCTCGTCGACGATTTCATCGCGGTTCTCGGCGGCAGCGGCCAGCGCCAGTTCGACACCTTCCTCGCCGACCTTCTGCGCAATACGCTTATTGCCGGCCTCAGCCAGCCGTGCGGTATAGCTGTCAGCAATCGGATTGTTTAGCCGG
>JBCAZN010000142.1:0-6810 GCA_038533035.1 Pseudomonadota bacterium | reverse complement strand
AGAATACGTTCATGAATTGATCCTTGCGACTTCAGGCGGTCACCGGTTTCGTTGTCGCATTTGAATGCGCTGATCAACGAGCACTCGATCTTCGGGCGTCAGGTTCGAGTTGTTGCGCAATGACTGCAGTGCCACCTTGGCCCAGAACTTGACCTCGGAAATGTCCGACTCAAGCTGAGTAGCAACATAGGGAATCACCGAGTGATCGCGCGTCTCTCCCAAGACCTCGATCAGAATGCTTTTGACCCTGTAGTCGCGCTCGTACTTGGCCGCCTCAAGAATCTCGTCTTTCCACAGAATGGCATTGGCGAGCAGTTCCCTGTAGGCAGGATCGAACTGCTCGCTATCTTCGGCTCGAAGATTGGCGAGCACCAAGTTGAAATCCACGAACAAAAACCGGAATAGAAAACCAGCCCGAATGATGCGGCAGTCGCGCGCAATCGGGAATCCGGGAAAATGGCGATTTTTGTATCGGGGGTTTCCCTGAGAAACAGGAAAAATAGAGCAATCGCTAAATTGAAACGATGCCCTTCTGGATCGCAAACCGTGTCAGCGCGGCAATGCCGTCCAGCTCCAGCTTGCGTAAAATCTGCGCACGGTGACTTTCAACTGTCTTGACCGAAATTGAGAGTTTCTCGGAAATGTCTGTGGTTCGGTTACCTTCTGCGACCAACTGCAGAACCTCGGTCTCGCGACGGCTAAGCGCATGTTCGGCGTCGACTGACTTTTCCATCGCCAGGCGACAGTAGTCTTTCAAAACATTGTTTATCAGGCGAGCACTGAGAAAAATCTGATCATCCAGCACTGCCTCAATGGCCAAATGCAGATCTTCAAATACGCTTTCCTTCAGCACATAAGCTTTTGCCCCGGCACCCATCATCCGCGTGACGTAATCCTTCGAATCATGCATCGACAATGCAATGACATTTACCGATGGGTGGTCTCTCGTAATTCGTTTTACAGCTTCAAACCCGTTCAGTTCTGGCATTGATACGTCCATAAGGACAATGTCCGGCCCCAGGTCCCGGATAAGTCGGACCGCTTCACGGCCATTGCTCGCTTCCGCGACCACGTCGGCACCGTCGACGCGTGAACTCAACAGCAATCGCAGGCCATCCCGGACCATCTCATGGTCATCTGCGATAACAATTCGAATTTGCTGCATCATGGAATACTAGGCAACTGACTCGGGAACGGACACTTCTACGATTGTACCCGAGCCGATCTTCGAGCGAACCTGGAAGTCACCTTTTACGCTCAGGATACTTTCCCGAATACTGTACAGACCAAACGACTCTGTAGCCTCGTTATCGAGTAAAGTTGCATCCATTCCGCAGCCGTCGTCGCGCACGGTCATCACAATGTTTTTGCCGCGACAGTCAAGCGCGACCTCGACCCTGCTGGCCTTTGCATGCTTAATCACGTTGGTCAGTAACTCCTTGCCAACTCGATACAATAATCGTGCGGGAGCACCGCGAATCGGCAAATTGGGGCAACAATAATTCAGGACAAATGATTCAGCATGATTTTGATTCAGGCTTTCGATAAGCCGCCCCAGCGCTGCGGTCAGACCATTGTCATCGAGACTGGGTGGACTGAGTTCGAAAGTCTTCGTACGAATGTCGCCTATTAATTGATCGAAAATGTCGTTTACCTGGTGCGACGAATCGCTGCTCGCGGTTTCCTGACGATCACCGTTTGCCAGGTCAAACTTCATTCTGAGTACGGCAATGCCCTGTGCGATATTGTCGTGCAGGTACTGCGCAAGGTTCTTGCGCTCCTCTTCCTGCGCCGACTCAAGCCTGGATGCAAGATCGCTAAGGCGTTCACGACTCCGTTTTTGCGCTGCCACAAGTCGTATTTGCCGGAAGCCATTAACAAGCAACAATGCGACGAGAAAGATCCAGCTCAACGCCTTGTATGGGTCGGGCATCTCGGTTGTCAGCACTGAGATAACTGCGACCAGAACTGCCAACGTTGGCAGCACGTCGGCAACGAACGCGTTACGTCGTTCCCTCGGAAAACTAGGCTCTGCTCGGGCGTACAGTATTGCGGATCCGTAGCCAAGCATGATCGTGCCGACGCCGAACATGAAATCAGTGATCGTGCCGACCGGTGGCTCTGCGATCATCGCCTCGTACGTCCACACCGTAAACGCAACACCGAGAATCACGGAACCCGTCGTTACGAGCCAAGCACCGGCGAGATTAGGTTTGTATGGTTGCGACAGAAAAATTACAAAGAAGGCGCCGATCGGCGCCAGGTACAAGATCGGATATGCCATCGAGAGGACGACATCGGCCAGCGTCCATTGGCCGGCGTATTGGGCAAACTGAGAAACGATCACGACGGTAATCGCGAGAGACAGCGAAACAGCGTCGCAGGCGATCGTATTCGCGGTTATTGCTGACTGCTCTCTCGCAAATTTCAGTGCCTGCCAGAAAACAGGTAACGGGGCAGCCAGGAACATCAAGTCAGACGGCCCCGGCACGTAGTCCACGCCCAGCAATATCTGGGTTATCCACAGCAACATGCCGGCGACGTAGAACCCCAGACCTAGCGCAAAACTTTCCCTTAGCGATCGAAAATTGGCAACCGGGCTCTTCAAACCAACAAGCGCCAGGCGCAGCGCGCCCACCGCGCAAGAGAGCCAATAAGTATTGATCCAGGCCCGTTCTGCGTTAAACAGGTTTGCCAATGTAGCGACTATAAGGCACGCAGCGATCACACAGACCACTGCCAATTCAGTGTTGAGGCGATGCCGAAGGCCGGTCGATTCGATGGGAAGTGAATCTGCGATCATGATCTACAATGCCTGGCGTCTAGTGAAATCGCGGCACGACGAAGCCAATCGCCACGATCAGGAAGTGAACGGCAACCAGCAGAATGCCTACCAGGGAAACGGTAACTTTCAGGGCATTCGATTGAGGACGGGAAGCCAGATACATAAAAAGAAACACCAGCAGCTGCGATACCAGCGTCACAGCACGAAATATTGGGACAGCTGAGCCACCAAAGCCTCTTGATACATCAACCGTGAAGGGCACTAGTATGTGCTGCGCCACAACGAGTGGCGGCTCACCGAAACTAAACACAACGCATAACACGACAAAGACGTAAACGCTGATTGCAACGGGGTTTCCCAACAAGGAGTTCATGGTCTGGAACTTCGTCGTTGGTCCATACACATGTCAGCTTCTGTCGCTGCCCTCTGCCGGTAATGTAATAGGGAACTGCTCCCGAATCTTCGCGTCAACTTCGTCGCTGATGTGTTTCGGGTAGTACGTTGACAGGATCTCATTGCGGCGTTCGATTGCGCGATCGAGCATCGCCGGTTTGCCGGCGTCGGCCCATTCCGTCGGGCTCGATCGGTCACCGAAGTCCGGATAGATGTATTCGCTTTGCATGACCGACAGCGTCTGGCCTGTGCCCAGGTAGTGACCCTCGCCACCCATACACACGTTGCGGACCGTGTCGAAGCTCAGAGTGTCCTCATTGACCTCGATGCCCCGCGTAATTCGCAGGGCGGCACCAAGCACATCATTATCCAGCAGCAGGCTTTCCGGGCAGGTACCCAACAGGCTCGCGTACATGCCTGCTGACTCGTAAATAATGTTCGCACCGGACAGCGCCGGCGGCACCAGCGTATAACCGCGCTCGGCACCTGCCTGGTAGTCAGGGAATTTTGAATCCGACATGCCGCATGCCGTGCCAAACGGCAGGTCGAAGTGCAGACCCATTTGCGCACACGCTGCCGAAAGTAGCCCCTGTTCCGGCGAGCCGCCGCTCATCGCACCCGTACGCAAATCGGAGACAAACGGCCATGCGCCTATGATGGCTGGCGCGCCTGGCTCAATTGCATTCACGTAAACCAGGCCACCCAGGCATTCAGCCCACGCCTGCGATACGGCTCCGGCAAGATTCGCAGGCGTCGTCGCCCCGGCCTGTCCGGCCGAGAGCAGCAGCACGGGCATGCCGCCCTCAACGGCAACGCGCAGGCACTCCAGCGATTCCTGCGCAAATTTCATGGGCGGTACGACGAAGCAGTTCGACTGGCTGACAAACGGCCGTGCTCGCCAGGCTGCTTCGCTGCCCGCAATGACGTGCAGCATCTCGAGGGTTTTCTCGAGATGCGTGTAGTGCACCCAGCTCGCACCAACGTGCTTGCGCGTGCCGCTTACCGAGCAGTAGGTGGTATTGAGATCCATCTCGAGCGGATCGGCGACTTCGCGCAATACGCACATGCGCTGGAACATGTGAATGTTTTCGCAGTTGTCGACAATACGCGCGAGGTTGTACAGGTCCTGCGACGTGGATTCGCGATAGGTCTGCGTTTCAGTGTCGGCGATCATGACCGCGGCGCCCGCGGTAGAAAAATGCACGCGGCTGCCGCTCAGGTCGAGATCAAAGGCCGGGTCCTGCGCATACAGCGTGAGATTGCGCGCACATTTTGACAACGCATCCTCGACAACGGCTCGTGACATGCGCAGCCGGCCGTCATCTCCCAGCACCGCACCGACGCTGGTACATGCCTCAATGCAATGCGGCGTCGCTTCGTTGAAACCGACTTCGGCAAGTATGCGAAAGATATTCGCATCGATTGCGTCAACGTCGCTGTCGCTCAGGGGTCGGTAGCGACCACCCTGCTCACCCGGATGAACCGGCTTCACATCTTCCGCAAGTGGCGCCAGCCGCAATGCCTTGCGAGCCTGCCGTCCCCCCGATCGTCTTGCCATCTACGTAACCTCTTCGCGAAGCCCTTTGTAGATACTTACACACATCAAAAGCAGCACAAAGCAAAAAGGCAGCCCCGTCGAGATAGCGAGTGCCTGCAGCGACTCCACGCCACCACCGAGCAGCAGCGATATCGCCACGAGGCCAACGAGGACGCACCAGAAAACGCGCTGTCTGACGGGCGCGTTCATCTTGCCGCCCGCGGTGATCATGTCGATCACAAGCGCACCGGAGTCTGCCGACGTAATGAAGAAAATCGCGATCAGGAACAGTGCGACTAGCGATACGAATTCCGTCATGGGCAGGCCTTCGAGCATCTTGAACAGCGCGAGTTCGGGCACCGAATCGGCAACGCCGCGATAACCGTCAACAAAGTACTGGCGCAGCGCGGTGCCTCCGAACGACGACATCCACACCGTGCCTATCGCGGTCGGGATAATCAGCACCCAGGTCATGAATTCGCGCACGGTTCGTCCATAACTGACGCGCGCGATAAACATACCGACGAACGGTGACCATGCAATCCACCAGGCCCAATAGAAGGTTGACCAGCCGTGGTAGAAGTCGAGATCTTCCCGGCCAACCGGATTGCTCAGGGCGGGAAGCAGACGAACATAGTCGAACGCCGCCTGCGGAATCAGTTTCAGGATGTAGGCTGTCGGTCCGGCAATAATCACGAACAGCAGCAGGGCACCGGCCAGCCCCATGTTGATTTCGCTGAGACGCTTGACGCCCTTGTCGAGACCGGCGAGCACGGAGATCAGCGCAATACCGATGATCGCAGCGATCAAAACGACCTTGGTCGTACTGCCCGGTGTCACGTCGAAGAGGTAGTGCAGGCCACCGGAGATCTGGTTGGCGCCGAGCCCCAGCGATGTGGCAAGGCCAAAAATTGTCGCGAGCACCGCCGTAATATCGATGACATGGCCGATCGGACCCCAGACCCGATTGCCAAACAGCGGGTAGAACGCCGAACGCAACGTCAGTGGCAGGCCACGATTGAAACAAAAGAAAGCGAGCGCAAGCCCGACGATGGCGTAGACCGCCCACGCGTGCAGGCCCCAGTGCATGATCGCAGCCGACATGCCTACGGCAAGTGCCGCCTCCGTGTCAGCCGGATCGATGCCCAACGGCGGATTCAACGTATGGGTCACCGGTTCCAAAACGCCGAAGAACATCAGGCCGATGCCGACGCCGGCCGCGAACAGCATCGCGAGCCAGCCGGGATAGCCGTAGCGTGGCTTGGCGTCCACGCCCCCAAAACGGACACGGCCCAGTTTGGTGTACGCCACGGCAAGCCCGAACAGGATGAAGAAGTTCTCGGAGACCATGAACACCCAGTCAAAACGAGTCGTAATCCAGACGCGAATCGAACTGAAGGCGGGGCCCGCCGATTCGAGGAACATCAATGTACCGACAACAAACGCGACGACCAGCGCTGCCGAGACCGCGAAAACCGGGTTGTGCACGTCAAGACCCAGCATCTGGACGTTGTTTTCACCGATCTCATGCTCGAGGTCGGCCGGCGCTTTGCTTGCCGAATTGGTGTCAGTCAAAGTGATTTCCCCGGATTAATCGGACAACGCTGTCAATGCTCGGTTAAACTGGCCGTACACACCAACCTATTTGTCGTAATATGAATAGTTGATGTCGCCTGCAGACAGGCTAGTACCTAGTCCATGTATTAGGTTGTTTTTTACAACAAGGTGTCAACCGAATTGTTGCGAAATATCTCGCGGCAGTCGACTGGCCCCAATTAGTGCCAACTTAGAGTGGCACGGCCAGAAATACGGGGGTATCACATGGCTCAAGAGATCACACCGACCCGGACGGTCCTGTCCGCTGCAGTCGCATTTGCCGTTTCCGGCACCGCGAATGCACAGGACGAGGACAGCATCTTCGAGGAAATCACCGTAACGGCGACCAAGCGCGAAGCCAGCATGCAGGACATTCCTGTATCCGTGCAGGCACTTGGCGGCGATACACTACGCGAACTGGGTGTCGAAACTTTCGATCGCTATGTCGAATTCCTGCCAAACGTGCAGGCAACGGGCAACGGCCCCGGCAAGAAAGAGA
>JBCAZN010000141.1:0-6814 GCA_038533035.1 Pseudomonadota bacterium | reverse complement strand
CCTTTACCTGCGTGCGCCCGGTCGTGCCGCGCGCGATTGCATTAAGGCCAACACGGCGCAGTAATCGCTGTTCGTCCTCATCGAGCGCTATGGCTGGGCGCAGACGCCGCTGCAAGCCAAGGTCCGGCTGGTCGAGCGCCTGCCAGGGGCCGTAGCTGCGGTCCTGCTTGCAAAGCAATCCGGCCAGGGCACCACCCGCGGGTCGCGCCAGATCGTCACCACTCTCACGCAGCCTCGGGAAATAGCCGAGCATGTTCGGGCTGGCGTAACCCAGCGTACGGACACCGTTCACCGCTGCATCGACATCGGTCCATTCGACTGACGGGTCAACAATGAGCATCGCCCCGCGATCACGACAGAAAAGTTCCGCCGCGAGAACCGCCGTCGGGCCCGTGTCCCTGCCCTTGCCCGGTGGCGGCAGATAGAGAAGATCGAAGCGCTCAATGTGTTCGAGGGCAAACATTCCCGTGCGGTTCGCACGCGAACCAATGAGGTCGTAGTTCGATAGCTCGACACCGTCGGTGCCCGGTTGCGTCGCGGCGACGTAAGCCATTGCCCAGCTGCTGCCTGGCGCCAGCGTACGTTCCGGGCGATGCGTTGGGTAAGGGTGTTCTACGCGCGCAAGGTCTGACACCAGCAACGCGTCGCCGACGAATTTTGTCGACGCTTCCTGGTAGGACAAGTTGCGAAAAAATTCCTGGTCGATGACAAGACCGCTCGCAGGCTCAATGCGCTGCAAGGTCAGGTTGAAATGTTCGTCGTCGTCAACTTCGACACCGTCATAGTCGATTGAGGCGCGAATTGACTCAGTGGAACCCGGATCCACAGATCGCAGCACCAGCCCGGAACCGGATGCCGGCAGGACGAGCATCGAGCCGCGCGCATTATTGGCGACGCGCACCACGTACAGGCGTTTGCCGCCGTGTTCGAAAAACTGTTTTGCCGCAGGACCCAGACTCGAGCGCGGCCAGACGTCGCCGAAGCGGCGGCGAAACTCGCTGAATTTTTGGACGAGGACCGGTGTATTCAGGGGACCACGAAGCGCACGGCCGACAAAGGCGGCCGTGGTCTCGGGGCACGCGTCGATGGGTTGATCCATCGCTGCGATTTCTGTGACCGTGATGCCACGGTCAACTGCATCTGACAAACCTGTCTCCGAACTCGGCCAGATTAGCGTGGCGCCATTCTAAACGGTCGCAGTCACGAGTGCACTTGGTTACTCTGTTATGCCATGACCGATTTCCTCGGAAATGCTTTTCCTGGCATCGCGGGTAGCCTACCCAGAATTGCGATCGCCACGCTGCCAACACCGGTTTCACGGCACTGCACGCAGATTTATCGTGATTCGCGAATGGTCTACGTCAAACACGACGACCAGACCAGTCCGCTTTACGGCGGAAATAAAGTTCGCAAACTTGAGTACATATTGGGTCGCGCGCTCGATCGTGGCGCAAAACGCGTCGCTACGTTCGGCGCCGCTGGCTCCAACCACGCGCTCGCGACAGCGATTCATGCGAACCAAGTCGGTCTCGCCTGCACCTGCTTTCTTTCGAATCAACGGTCCACCCCGAAGGTTCCGGTGACGCTCGCAAAACATGCCGAGATCGGCACCGAAATCGTGAGCTATCGGCGGGCGCCGAGCAAAGTCCACCTGTTTCGGAAGTTCCTGCAACACCGCGATGCGTGGGCGGTACCACTCGGCGGCACCTGCTGGTATGGAGCACTTGGCTTCGTCAATGCCGCCCTCGAACTCGCGGCACAAATCGAAGCCGGAGAACTCGAGTGTCCGTCGCGCATCTACGTAGCCAACGGCACGATGGGTACAGCAACCGGGCTGGCCCTGGGTTTGGCGCTTGTCGAACTACCTTGCGACTTGCATGTTGTCCGGGTTGCCGCAACGGACTATGCGAATTCCGACAGGTTGCAACACATGCTGGAAAAAACGGCCGCACTTATGCATCGCCTTGACGCTTCCGTTCCTGCGGACCTTGCATCAGGAGTGCGCGTAACATGGCGGGATGGATTTTTTGCCGGCGGCTATGCGCACTACGACGAAGCGACCTTGAACGCCGTTGGTTTCGCCGCTGAGCAGCTTGATCTCAGTCTTGAGACAACTTACACAGGAAAAGCGATGGCGGCGCTGATTCAGGACGCAGCGACACATGACGCGCCAGTGTTGTTCTGGAATACGTACAACTCGGTCCCGCTCGAAATGCCGGACGATTTTTGTGCACGGGACGTGCCGAAAGAGTTCCGCCGCTACTTCGATTACTGAGTGACGGTCTCTGCTGCTTCCTCGTCGACTTCACTCATCATTTCGCGAATTTCTTCCAGCGTGTACGCGTCGGGATCGGGCACGATGATGTTTTCGACAACGCGTGCACGGGCCATGACTTCGTTCGCGTCGTAATCAGCGACAACGGTCGGCGCGCCGTTAGGCGCCGCCGACAACGAAACAATATGTTCGCGAAGATGGGTATTCAGCAGCTGACCATCACCGTGGACCGCCGCATCGAGAATTGCTGATAGCCTTTCTTCGGCTGGCACCTGGTCATCCTCGAGCGGTACATGCGCCTCGAAGTACAACACGCCGTCGCGTCTGCCGAGCTGATACGGCTCATTGATGATCTCGACCGGTACGCCAATGTCGACAAGCTCGTAGAGAAACTCGATGTTCTCGGGATACAGGCGCACGCAACCGTGACTGACGCGCATACCAACGCCATACGGCTGGTTGGTGCCGTGAATCAGGTAGCCTGGCATGTCGAGTTTCAACACGCGGTGACCGAGCGGATTGTCGGGCCCCGGCGGAACCACAGACGGCAATGGATCGCCCATTTCCGCGTGTTCCTTGCGCACTGAGGCTGGCACCCACCAGGTCGGGTCTTTCGCCTTGGCAATCACGCTGGTTTTGCCGAGCGGCGTTTCCCAACCAACCCGACCGATGCCAATCGGATACGTGTAAACCTGCTGCGCTTCGCCCATGCCTGCCTCGGGAAAGTAAAACAGGCGCCGCGTCGCAATGTTCAGTATGACGCCTTTGCGCTCGACGTTCGGCAACACGTATTCGGTAGGCAACAGAATCGGCGTGCCTACACCTGGCAGCCACGGATCGACGCCCGGATTCGCGGCCGTCAGTTCATCGATTCCCAGACCGTACGCGCGTGCGATGTCGGACAACGTGTCGTTTTCATTCGTGAAGACAACTTGCGGCGCGCCGATAACTTCCTGGTCTTCACTGGCGAGAACGAACTGATTCGGATCGATCGGCGTCTGCACCGGTCGCTCGGCAAGCGGTACAGAGTCCGGCGCGCTTTCCATGCGCTCCAGGAAACCGCTGATGGATTCACAGCCGCTTAAGAGCAGCGCAAAGACCAGCAGAAACAGATTGCGTGCAGCGACGTGATCGATTTGCAAGGGCGTGCCCCGAGTCAGACTGCCGCTAGTCTACCGCATTAGGACGACATACCCGGAGTCGTCGGAAAAGTGGTCCTTGAAAGCCGCCGTCACTACCAGGTTTTCTTGCAGTTCGGCTCCTTGCCGTCCGCGAGCGCCTGGTTGTAGATCGGCAGGACTTTTTGCCACTGGCCAACGAGGTTTTCGATACGTGTCTCGCTTGCCGGGTGCGTCGACAGCAGCTCGGGCGGCTTCTTGCCGCCCTTGGCCGACATATTCTGCCAGAGGTCGACGGCCTGGCGCGGATCGAAGCCGGCCTTGGCCATGTACTCGAGTCCGACGACATCAGCCTCGGTTTCCTGCCCACGCGTATGCGGCAGCGTGATACCGAACTGCGAGCCGGCATACAGCGCTTGCTGTGCTGTATAGGTGGCGCCGGTGTAGCCGCCGCCCAGGACGATCGCGACCGCATCGATGCCGATATTGGTCAACGACGCGCGTGATGCACGCTCGTTGGAGTGGCGTGCGACGACGTGTGCGATTTCGTGGCCGATAATAGCGGCAAGCTGATGCTCGTTCTCGGTGACGTCAAGAATTCCCGTGAACACGCCAATCTTGCCACCCGGCATCGCGAAGGCGTTGACGGATTCCTGGTCGAAGATGGCGAGTTCCCACTCAATGTCACTGTACGGCGGGTGCAGTTCGTAAACCACGGCCTGCGCAACACAGGCAACGAAATCGATCTTCGCACGGTCGGTGCTGAGCGGCATTGACGCGCGCATCTGGTTAAAAGCAACTGCCGCCTGCGCCTCCATCTCGGCGTCGGACTTCGTAATCATCTGCGAACGCCCGGTCGGCGAGGTTGCACACGAGGCGATGAAGAACACCGCGAGCAGTAATGAAATCAGTGTCTTGGAACGTTGCATGGTCCGGAAACTCCTCGATTTACCCGGGCAGTATAGCGCTTCGGCGCAACCTTCTCCCGCCAAGGATTCGACTGTCGAGGTGCGGATCAGTTCCGCGCTTCAGCGCGGCAGGCGCGACTCGAAACGACGCCGCCAGCCCGCGCTGTCAGCCTTCTCCAGCGCACTGTCGATGTTCGCCATCAGGCGCTTTTGCAGCGGCTGCTTGATCTTGTATTCGATTGAATAAAGATCACGATCCTGCGCCCGCGCCGCGAGCAGTTCATCGCTGGTATGAATCTCATCGGCCAGGCCGTACTCGAGCGCGCGCGTCCCGTACCAGTGTTCGCCCGTCGCAACCTTGTCGAGATCCAGGTTCGGGCGATACTTCGAAACGGCGTCTTTGAACAGCGCGTGCACGTCTTCCAGTTCTTCCTTGAGCTTGGCACGGTCTTCATCAGTGTTTTCGCCGAACATGGTCACCGTCCGCTTGTACTTGCCGGCCGTTACCTGTTCGAACTCAACCCCATGGCTGTCGAGCATACGATTGAAATTGGGAATCTGTGCGAGCACACCGATCGAACCGAGTATCGCGAACGGTGCCGCTACGATGTTGTCAGCGACACAGGCCATCAGGTAGCCACCACTGGCCGCCACTTTGTCGACACATACTGTGAGCGGAATATCGCGCTCGCGGATGCGCACCAGTTGCGATGCCGCCAGGCCGTGTTCGTGCACTACGCCGCCGTGATTCTCGAGGCGCACAATGACTTCGTCATTTTCCGCGGCAACATCCAGGATCGCTGTGACCTCTTCGCGCAGCGACGGCACGGCGCTTGCCTTGAGATCACCCTTGAAGTCGATGACGAAACTGCGCGGGCGATCGGACGACGCTTTCGCCGCGGCCTTGTCTTTCTTTTTCTTTTCCCTGGCCGCTTTCTTGCGATCGTCTTTCGACGCGATCGCATTGCGCAACGAGTCGGCCAGTGACTCGTATCTTTTGTTCAGGTTTTCGACCTCGAGACCGTCCTGTTGCTGGCGGCGACCCGCTGATGCCGCCACCGCAATAACAATCACGATGCCGGCGACGATGGTAATGGTCTTGAGGAGAAACAGGCCGTACTCGGCCAGGAAAGCCATCATACGGCGATGCCAACGTTGTTTTTCTGCAGCACCTGCTCGGCACGGTAGCTCGAACGCACCATCGGGCCGGCAACGACCTCGACGAAGCCTTTCTCAAGTCCTTCGCGGCGATACATCTCGAATTCCTCGGGCGTCACGTAACGCTCGACGGGCAGGTGATTCGGTGTCGGTCGCAGGTACTGACCCAGGGTCAGTATGTCGACATTGGCCTCGCGCAGGTCATCCATGGTCTTCATGATTTCATTGTCACGCTCGCCGAGACCGAGCATCAGACTGGTCTTGGTCAGCACGTCGGGCCGATGTGCCTTCGCATGGCGCAGCACCTCAATGGTCTTCTCGTAGCCCGCTCGCGGGTCACGCACCGGGTGCGTCAGGCGTTTCACGGTCTCGACGTTCTGCGCGAAAACCTCGAGTCCCGAATCAACGACAAGCTCCACGTGGGCTTCGACGCCATCAAAATCCGGCGTTAATGCTTCAACCGCTGTTTCCGGATTCAGGCGTTTGATCTCGCGCACGCACTGCGCGTAGTGCGCTGCCCCGCCGTCGGACAGATCGTCACGATCGACCGACGTAATAACGACATACTTGAGCCCCATCAGCTGCACGGCCCTGGCGGAATTCAGCGGCTCTTCCGCGTCCAGCCAGCCTTTCGGGTTGCCGGTATCGACAGCACAGAATCGGCAGGCGCGTGTGCAAACGGAACCGAGCACCATGATCGTCGCGGTGCCGGCATTCCAGCACTCACCGATATTCGGGCACATCGATTCCTCGCACACCGTGCTGAGACGATGTTCATGCACGATTTTGCGGGTGTTCGAAAAGCCCGCACCCGACGGCATCTTGGCGCGCAACCACTTCGGCTTGTCGCCGCGGGTCATCGGCGCGGAATCGCGGCGCTGCTTCTGGCCGTTCTTGACCGCTGAAAAGCCCGCGTCAGTGCGATACTTCTCACCGCTCTGCACGATCGGGATACCGCGAAATTGTTGTTTATCGTCACTCATGGGGGCGTGAATTGTAGCGGATTCAAGGAATAAGGCCATCCCGCGACCAAAAAAAATCCCGGCCGAAGCCGGGAGAATCAGGGGGAAACAGTTAAATAAACGCCATCTGAATTAGTGGAGTCTCGACCAGCTGACCAGCGTCACAGAATCTTTCTGCAGGTCAAAATTGCGGGCCAGAATCGCCTCGATGTCACGCCGATCCGTCTCCTGCTCCATGGGACAACTCAGTTCGACGACCCCGCAGAACTCATTGCCGTCGCGATATTGAGCGTCGGTCAGGATGAACTGCGTGTAGTACTTGGCGGACATGGGTCAAATATTCGCCACCTGGTCCGGCATTTCCGGCGAATTGTGGAGTGGCTCACAGATAGC
>JBCAZN010000140.1:0-6829 GCA_038533035.1 Pseudomonadota bacterium | reverse complement strand
CCAAGATGTGGATTACCAATGCGACCGTCGCCGACGTCGCGGTTGTCTGGGCCAAGACCGAAGAGGGCGTAAAGGGCTTTCTCGTTGAGAAAGGCATGCCCGGCTTCGATACCCAGGAAATCGAAAACAAGTTCTCTTTGCGCGCCTCCATTACAGGCGCACTGTTCTTCGACAACGTGCGAATTCCTGAGGCGAACGTCCTGCCCGGTGTGTCCAGTCTCAGGGGTCCGCTGAGTTGCCTGACCCAGGCGCGATACGGAATATCCTGGGGTGTGATTGGTGCAGCTCAGGCTTGCCTCAGCGAGGTGCTCAACTACACCCAGGATCGAGTCTTGTTTGGCCGACCGCTGCACAATAACCAGTCGATCCAGATCCGCATCGCGGAAATGAGTCGCAAGATCACAACTGCGCAGCTGCTGTCGCTGCGCCTGGGTCGAATCAAGGAAGCGGGCAACCTGAGTCCCACGCAGGTATCGGTGGCGAAGTGGAACAACTGCCGCGCAGCACTGGATATCGCCCGCGATGCGCGCGACATTCTTGGCGCAGCCGGCATCAGCGCGGAGTATGTCCCCATTCGCCACATGTTGAATCTCGAGAGCGTCATAACCTACGAAGGCACTGAAACCGTTCACCAACTTGTGGTGGGCAAGGAACTGACGGGCGTCAACGCCTTCTGATGGGGCGCGCTTGAGTACGGCGCGCCTACCAACGGACCGGGAGGTGTGGCGAATTGCCGCACCCATGATTCTGTCCAACATTTCCGTGCCGTTGCTCGGCATGGTCGATACCGGTGTTGTCGGTCACCTCGATGGCCCGGCCTACCTCGGCGCAGTTGCGATCGGTGCGACGATATTCACGTTCATCTATACGGGAATGAACTTCCTGCGTATGGGTACCACGGGCATCGCTGCCCAGGCGTTTGGCGCCGACGACCGAAGCGGCGTCCGAGCATCGCTGGGGCAGGCGCTCATTGTCAGTTTACTGATCGCACTTTCACTCATTGCGCTGCAGGTGCCAATCGGCAGGTTTGCGCTGGCAATCCTGGGCGGCGAACCGGCGACGCAGGGATTTGCTGCCGAGTATTTTCGTATCCGAATCTGGAGTGCGCCCGGCACACTCGCGAACTTTGCCATTATCGGCTGGTTTATCGGTCTGCAGAATGCGCGCGCACCGCTCGCGATATTCCTGACCATCAATTTCGTCAATATTGTGCTCGACCTGGTGTTCGTTCTCATGCTCGGCATGAAGGTCGACGGCGTCGCACTGGCGTCGGTCATTGCGGAGTACTCCGGACTTGTCGTCGGCACAGTTCTCGTCATCCGCGAGCTGCGTCACCACGGCGACAGCTGGCCGCTCGAGCGGCTGACCAACGTTGCGGCGTACAAGGCGTTCTTTTCGGTTAACGGTAATATCTTCATCCGCACGATCGCGTTGCTGACCGCGTTTTCGTTCGTGACGGCATGGGGCGCTCGCCTCGGTCCGCTCGTGCTTGCGGCCAATGCTGTGCTCATGAACTTTCAGATGCTGGCGTCGCTGGGCCTCGACGGCATCGCACATGCGGCCGAGGCACTCGTCGGCAAGGCGATCGGTGAAAAGCGTCGCGACGCACTTGAGAGGGCCGTCAACCTGACCTTGAAGTGGTCGGCGATTTTCGCCGTCGGCTTTACGCTGGCTTTTCTCCTTGGCGGCAAATGGATAATCGTTTTACTTACCGATCTCGAGGACGTCCGCGCGACCGCCTACACCTACCTGCCGTGGCTGATCGTTTCGCCTCTGATCTCGGTCTGGTGTTTTTTGTATGACGGCGTTTTTATCGGTGCAACGCGCGCGAAAGAGATGCGCAATGTCATGGTTGTATCACTGCTGCTGATTTTCTTCCCGACCTGGTACCTGACGACGTCGTTCGGCAATCACGGTCTGTGGTTTGCGTTCACGGCGTTTATTGCGAGCCGCGGAATCGGCATGCACATAATCTATCGCCGCAAGGTGCTGCCCAGCGTTTAGCTGTGCCGTTTAGGTCGTCGCGGTTGCTTCGGACAGCTGGTGCGCCGCCTTGCGCGCCCAGAAATAACTGACCAGTCCGCTTACAATATTTGCGAAAGCGTAGGCCGCAAAAATGCCCGCAACCCCGAACCACTGCTGCAACAACAGTGCGATCGGAACGTACAGCACCATCATGCGCGTGACGCTGATGTACACCGCCGGCATCGGGTTGCCAAGTCCGTTAAAGGCTGCGTTCATCACCATGACAATGCCGTACGCGCCGTAACTGATCGGCGCTATCAGGAGGAACAGGCGAGTCACGCGGGTGACATCCGGATTATCACTGAACATGTGGCCCACATAGCCGGAAGCAAGCGCGAGCAGCACGGCGATTGACAGTCCGGCCAGCAGGCAGAAGCGTGAAGTTATTCGCAGGGCATGCTGGATTCGTTGTTCCTTGCCCGCGGAAAGGTTCTGGCCGGCAAACGGCCCAATGACCGACGAGAGCGCATAGAAGATAACGAGCACGAGCGACTCGACACGACTCGCAACACCGAATCCCGCCACCGCTTCGGGTCCGAAACGCGCCACCATGCCGGTTACCAGCGTCGTTGCTACCGGGATAATCGCATTGGTTCCCGCCGCCGGCAGACCTACATGCAGCACATCGCGCCACGAGCTCTTGAGCTCATTGAACTCTGGCAGGGACAAGCTGATCATGTGATAGCGCTTCGCCAGCAAAAAAATCGCGCCAACAAAAATCGTACCGCGTGCGAGCAGTGCAGCCATCGCCGCGCCGTCAAGGCCCATCGCCGGAATGGGCCCCACGCCGAAAATTAAAATAGGATCAAGAATGACGTTGAGTATCGCGCCACCGATCATCACTTTGCTTGGCAACACCGTGTCGCCGGTTGCACGCATGCTGGCCATACCGACCATAGCGACGACGATAAACGGGATGCCGCTATACAGAATCAGCATGAAGCTGCGAATCATCGGGATCATATCCGGTGGCGCGCCCAGTGCCTTGAACAACGGGTTGATGGTCACAACGCCAATCGCGGCTATGACAACGGTAATCAGGAACGAAAGTATTAGCGCGTCCGTTGTTAGCCGCCGCGCTCGTTTCGTGTTGTCCGCGCCGAGTGCCCGGGCTACAACTGACGACGTACCCGCACCAAGACCGATCGCAATACTTGTCACAATCATCAAGATCGGGAAACCAAAACTGAATGCAGCCAACTCGTCATCGCCGACTTTGCCCAGGAACCAGGTGTCGATAAATGACTGCCCCATCATGGTGGTGATACCGACAAGGACGGGCACGGTCATGTTTACGAGGTGTCGGCCGACTGGCCCCTCGGTAAGCCGGGGCGTGGAGGAATTCATCACTTGTGACGAATACAGGGTATGGCCTGGAAACACAAGACCGATGTCGTAATAAGCGCTTAACCTCGGATGCGCGCGGTCACGACATAGCGCAGTGGCCCTCCCGAGTCATGTGTATCGAACGGATAACAGGTGACCAGGCTAAGCATTGATGTGTCCGCATCCAGCAGCAACCCACCCCGGCGCGAGTCGACAATGTCGATATCGACAACCTCGTACGTGTAGCTCGGGCCATCGTGGCTTTCGACCGTGAGTAGCTCGCCGGGCTCGATGTCTTTTAGAAACCGGAAGTGCGTATCACGATGTCCCGCAATCACGACGTTGCCGCGTTCGCCGGGCAGTGCGCTGGCGCTCATGTGGCCGGGGCCAAACGCGAGCGTTCGGCCGGTGCCACCTGCGAGCACGATCAGGTCGACATTACGATGTGGCGCTTTGAGTCGGGCAACCGGCCAGGTGTCCGCCCAGGGCCATGGCCGGGCGCGGACCGTACCGTCCGTCGTGCGGCCCCAGGCGCGCTGCATGAGCTCCTGCGCAAACCAGGCCTTGGCCGGGATGTAAGCGCCCTGTCCGAGCTGCCAGAAGCCAAGTCCGATGACGAGTGCCACGATCGTGTTCCGGACCCGGCGTCTATTGGCGAACACGATGACGCTCCGGCCAGCGGCGCCAGGCAATCAGCATGCACAAACCGAATGCCAGCGTCAGCAGTCCGGTGAGCCGCATCAGTGGCGCGTTTGTGGACGTCTGAGCAAAGCCGAGAATTGCACCCATACTCTGGCCGTAGGGCAGCAAGTTCGGCACCTGGTCACTGTGCAGCGCTTCGTCAGCGGGTCGCACGGGTGTTTTGTCGACAGCGACGAGGCTGGTGTACTTGCTGACGAGATGATGCTCGAGCGCAGTTGCCACGATTGCCTTGCGTGTCTCCGACGGATCCGGTTGTCGGCGCTCGACATCCATTAGCCGGCCGATCCGCGCCCGCGCCCACAGTGCACCGATACCCGGGTTGTCGTCCGCGGAGCGCAGCGGCAGCTCGGCCGACCAGCTGCCGGTCATCGAGTTGCCCGACACCTGCACGACATCGCGACGCCGCAGTTTGCCCGTTATGGCTGCTTTAACCGTTACGGGTTCGCCAATGTAGAGATCGGGTACCTGCGCGGGATAGCTGTCGACAACCACACCACTCGGCCACGCAACGTCAATGTCAGTCACCTGCGGCTGTTCCAGTTTCTGGAACAGGCTGTCCATTTTTTCCTGCACTTCGTGCAGTGCGGAGATGAAGGTATACGAGCCCTTGCCCGCCTCCGCCGCCTTGCGCATGAACCAGCTGTTCGGCGCCGAACCTATGCCAACCGTAAACAGACGCGCATTACCAAGCTTCTCCTCGATCATCGTAAACAGCAGGTCCTCGTAGCCAATACTGCCGTCAGTAATAAACACAACCTGTCGCAGGTGCTCGCCGGAGGGCGGCGAGTCGAGTGCCATGGAAAGTGCCGGGCGCATTTCGGTACCGCCGTTGGCCTGCAGTCCGTCAACAAATCGCAACGCGATATCGATGTTCGCCGTGTTGGCAACCTGGCTTGCCGGAAACAGCGGTCGGGTGACGGAGTTAAATTCGATGACGTTGAACAGATCGCCGGGCTTGAGGCCCTGTATCGCGAGACGCACGGCGCGCTTGGCCTGCGAGATCGAGACGCCGTGCATTGAACCTGACGTGTCAACAATGAAGATGGTTTCGCGCGGCATTGCTGCAGCCGGTACTTCCGCCTGGTCCGGGGGCATCATCATGAGCAGGACGTGCGGTTTGCCGCCGATGTCCTCACGGAATACCATCGCACGCGGCGTCGCGGACGGAACCGGGCGCCACACCAGTTCAAAGTCGTGGTCCATCGCAACATTCTCGAGACCCAGCCGAACTTTATAACGCCCGCGCTCTTCGTCAACCTTGATCGGGTGGTAGCGGCTGGCAATGATTTCGAGCGGCATACCCGCGTCGATTCGGGCGTTCAGGGTAATGCGATGGCCCTTGGAGCTCGTGACCTGCGGCGGGGTGATCAACGACGCATCAGCGACCTCGTCGGTATCGGGTGACCAGCCATTGCCCTGGCGGCCAGCCATCGCTGTTCCCGAGATGTAACGTGGCGTGAGGGTCATCGGGAATCGCAGACTGAACTGGCCCTCTTCGAAACGAATGTCCTCCAGGTATTCGACCTCGACAACCACCTCCTCGCCGGGTGCAATGTTGGCCAGGGAGGTTGTGAACAGGTTGGCACGCTGCTGCTCAACCAGGCTGGTTTTTCGTCCTTCGGATTTCGCTTTTTCATAGGTTTCTCTCGCCTGTGCCTTCTCCTGGATTTCACCTTCAATAAAGCGCTCGCCGATATGCAGCCGCATGCGATCGACGGCGGCCTTGTCGGGTAGCGGAAAGACATACACACCCTCGACCCACTCATCGCTTGTATTGCGGAATGACTGCCGCACCGAGACGCGTGCCACGAGCCCGCTGATCTGCATGTCGACTTCGGTATTCAAGAGGGCGGCGGTCTCGTAGCCAGTTGCCATTCTCAGCAGCAACGAGCCTGACTGCATGTCAGACGGGCGCAGGTCCTCGGCGGCTTCAGCCGGTGCCGGCGCGAACGCCAGAACTGCGAACAGAAGCGAAACCCAGAACCACGAATTCAGGTCGGAATGTGTACGGTGCATTGCGGACTCCCTTTGATGAGACTCCATTAAGAACCGCAAATCGGCCCGGACGTGGATTGCGGCATGGCAATGCACCGGCGTAATGTGGCAAATTGTGGCGCACACTTTTGGAGATGTAGTGGCTAAACGCATTGCTATAGTCGAGGACGAGGCGGCGATCAGGGACAACTACGTGGCGGCATTCCGTCGCGAGGGTTACGCCGTGGATGCGTATGACGCCCGTGAACCGGCACTGACCGCGTTTGCAACCCGGCTGCCGGACCTGGTCGTGATCGACATCAACCTGCGTGATGACGTCGAGGGTGGTTTTGAACTGTGTCGGGAATTGCGCGCCCGATCATCAGACTTACCGATCATTTTTCTTACGGCGCGCGACAGTGAGTTTGATGCGGTCTCCGGCCTGCGACTGGGTGCCGACGACTATCTCACCAAGGACATCAGCCTGCCGCACCTGATGGCGCGTATTGCTGCGCTGTTTCGTCGCCTCGATGCGATGCAGCAACCTCAGGACAACGACAGTCGCCTCACGCGTGGCGATCTCGTGATCGACCCGGAGCGCATGACGGTGCACTGGAAGGAGCACGCTGTCGGGCTCACATTGACCGAGTTCTGGCTGGTGTACGCCATGGCCCGCTACCCGGGGCACGTCAAGAATCGCCAGCAACTTATGGATGCGGCGCAGGCCGTGCTCGATGACAACACCATCACGTCGTATGCGTTTGATGTGCGACGTGATGGTGTTGTCATCGAGCACGGCCTG
>JBCAZN010000139.1:0-6837 GCA_038533035.1 Pseudomonadota bacterium | reverse complement strand
GGCATCGGCTGTTACGCCGGGCAATGCTGTCCAGCCAGAGTCGGCGAGGAATCCGTCGAGGTCGCGTCCTGCCTCTGCATACGCTTGCCGGGCAACCGCACGGAACTCAACCGCGTGCTGAATCCAGAGGATTGAGTTGTCGGGAAGCGTTGACTGCGAATCGGCTTCTTCGACAACCGCGACGTGCGGCGCGCAGGCGGGGAGCTGCAATAAGGCGACGATAATCAGGCATGCGAAAGGCGTTCTCACAACAAATCCGTATGTCCAAGTTTCGGTATTTCAGGTTAGCATGTTGGCCTCTTGCGAGGGATGCTCCTATGAAAAGAATCGTTGTACTGCTGATCGCCACCTGTCTCGCTGCCTGTGCGGCGGTGCCGTCGAGTGAACGCACGGGCATCACTTTCGTGCATCTCAATGACACGTACCGGGTCGGAGACGTCGAAAGCGGAACAGCAGGGGGCTTTAGTCGCGTTGTTACCGTGGTGCGTGACCTGCAGGCGAACGGTCGCGACGTGCACATTCTGCATGGTGGCGATTTCCTGTACCCATCGCTCGAAAGCCAGCTGTGGGATGGGCTGCAAATGGTCGACGCGATGAATTTCATGGACAGCATTGCGCCCATGCACGTCGTCGCGGGCAATCACGAGTTCGACCGGCGCGGGCCCGAGCAACTTGTTGCCGCGCTAAAAGCGTCCGAGTTCGACTGGATCGGCGACAACTACAGTTTCGACACGGGCGACGCGGCAGCGGACGCGCTACTGAAGTCGGCGCACACGATCGAATCCGGCGGCCGTACGATTGGCATGTTTTCGTTAACCCTGCACGCGGATGACGGTGGCAACGCGCGTAGCTACCTCTCGATCGACAAGGATTATTTGGCCGCGGCAAAGCGCGTCATCGAGCAATTTGAAGCCGACGGTGTCGACGCCATCATCGGTGTGACGCACCTGCACATGTGGCAGGACGAAATGATTGCGCGGCTTAAGCGCGATCATCCGAGCTTCGTGTTTGTCGTCGGCGGTCATGATCACGAGCCCGAATACAGCCCGGCCACGGCAACGTCGGCTGCGGTCATGAAAGGCGCGTCGAATGCGCGCGTGATCTGGACGATTGACCTTGAGTTCGACGCGAATGGTTTGCCGTTTATTCGCGAACGCAAAGTCGAACTGAACGCGAGCGTTGTCCCCGATGCCGACTATCAGGTGCTTGCCGACCGCTGGCGTGAGCAGCTGATGCAGTTTTTCCCGTTTCTGGAAGCGCACATTGGCACGGCCGCCGTGCCGCTCAATGCCCGCGAGGAGCAGGTGCGAACGCGTGAGACGAACTGGGGCAACTTCATTACCGATCAGATGCTGGGCGCATTCGGCGAGCCGGCCGATCTCGCATTTATCAACAGCGGCACACTGCGCATCGACGATACGATCAGCGGCGACATCACATTCGAGGACATCGGCCGGACGTTCGGCTTCAGCTCGTTCCTGCGCTACACGACGGTAACAGGCGCCGAATTTATCAAGGTGATGGAGGCGGGCTTCCGCGGCGCACCGGCGGCACAGGGTTATTTCCCGCAGGTCGCGGGTTTTCGCGTCTGTGTGGATCGAACGCTGCCGGAGTTCGATCGTATCGTGAGCTTGCAGCTTCCGACCGAAGACGGCTGGTCAGAGATCGAGGCCGACGAGGACTATATGTTAGTCGTGCCCGACTTCCTGTTCAGAGGCGGGGACGGTTACGACGTACCGAAAGATCGACCGGCGTCGCTTCCAGGGTCCGAGCTGAAGTACCTGGTACTGGACGCGATCCTGCATGCCCAGGGCGCAGGCCAGCCAGTAGGCAAGCCCATAGACCCCAGGAACCCGCGCATCAAACAGCTCCTGGAACCCAAAGAACCCTGCTGGAACTAGATCAAAAAAAACCTGGTGTCAGTGACACCAGGTTTTGACTGGTACCTAATTTGGAGTAAAAAAAGGGCGGCCCTGGGGCCGCCCTTTGGTCTTGCCTGTCGCGATCGATCAGAAGTCGTACTGCAGACCGAGGCGGATTTCATACTGCGACGCATCACCAATACGTGACTCTGTGTCGCCTGCCTGAATGACCCGCGGGAAGCTGTGCTGGTAAAGCACTCCCCAGTCATCGTTAATCAGGTTCGTGAGGTTGTCGACGACGAGGTAGACCTCGCCACGATGATCCTCGTTGAAGCCCGGGAAGCTGAGGCTTGCACGTGCATCAATCTTGCGCCACCAGGAACCGGTGTAGGCATTGCGAGCTTCACCCGGTGCCAGGATGTTCTCATCCGCGAAGAACTGGAACGGGTACGGGGTAACCGGACCATCCATCGGATCGGTATCGAACGGTCCCAATGGCGTTGCAATACTGAACGGTCGTCCCGAGTTCGCATGGCCGTAGAACGACAGTGTGAGCTCAGAGTTCGTCCAGACTTCCTTGCGCCAGCGAGCTGCCGCCGTGAAGCGATGCTCGATCTGGTAGTTCGATGTTGACAGCACATCTTCCTGCGGATCAAAGAACGCGCGGTTCGAGAAGTTCGAGAACGCAACCGAACTCGTCATCGGCTGCACGTCTTCGGCATCCGTGTGAGCGTAGCCTGCACGTACGTACCACCCGTTTTCGAACTCCTTCTCGATGCCGAGTGAGATCACCGTCGAGTTGGCCGTGCGACTGCTGTTGGTCAGCTTGAAGCTGCCCATCACCGGGCTGTCGTAGATCGGGTAGCCATCAGAGCGAGTGCCGGTCTGGACGAAATCGCCTCGCATGATCATTGCGGAGTCTTTCGCCTGAGTGAACAGGATATCGCCGCCGAACACCCATTCATTCGAGAATACGTGTTTTACGCCAACCGCGTACTTCCACTCTTTCGGAAGTTTAAAGTTTGGATCAAGGTAGTTGATCTCGAAGTTATCGCCCGTACCGGTCGATACCTGGTCGTATACCAGATCGGGAACGCAGTATCCTGGGCCGACCGGAACACCGGCTTCACAACCAGAGTAGGTCATTCCGACCAGGTCAACATCGCGCTCCGCGGCACCGAACTGACGTGTGTTGTCGTTCGAATACATGTTCGACAGCCAAACATTCGGGTTGCCGCCCGAGTACAGGCCGATACCGCCGTGAACCGTCGTGTCACCACTGAGATCCCACGTAAAGCCGATACGTGGTTGCGTCAGACCTTCACCGTCAAGGTTCTGGTCATTGCCGAAGCCGTACTCAGCCAGAAACTCAGGATTGAGTGCGGGACGGTCATCCGTGGTGTACCAATCGTGGCGAATGCCAGCAACGATCGTAAGATTGTCGCCAATCTGAAACTCATCCTGAATGTAGACAGAGTTGACGTCGTAACCCCAATCGGCAGCCGCATCGGTCGGATTATGCGCGGGCGAGTTGTTGTAGAAGATGTCATCGGCAAACAACGCTTCAAACGACTCAATGCCCGAAAGGCCAAGACTGTTCTGAGCACTGAATCGCATTTCCGTTTGCGTGTGCTGAATGAACAGGTTGAAGATATTCAACGACTCATTTTCATAACCGAATGACAGGCTGTGATTGTCGAGGTCGTACTTACCTTTCAGTGCGATCGTCGTAACGTCGTATGCCAGATCATTGGACTGACGGCTATCGTCACCACCGATGTAAACATTGACATCACCGGTTTCGATTCGAATCTCGCCAAATCCGCTGTCCTCAATTGAATTCTGGCGGTTGTCTAGATCGAGAAAACCGTAACGAATCTCCGTAGAGAAACGATCCGTCCAGTCCGAATACAGCGTTGCTGAGTGTGAATTCAGCTCGGCACCACGCTCGTAGATGTGGTTGATGTATTCAATGTTCCGACTACCGCTATCAGACTGCGACCAGTTAAAGCCGTCGTTGTAGTTGAACGTATACGCTAACCGCTGCGTGTCGTTGATATTCCAGTCGAGTTTCACAAGAATTTTCTCGTCTTCGACATCGAGCGCCTGCGGGATAAATCCAGGGTCGTATTGATAGACTTCTCGTGCAATTCGCTCAATTTCGTCCAATTCAGCTTGAGTAATCGAAACTTCGTCGATCGCGCCCGAGCCAATCGGACCTCGGTCAAACGTGTTCACACCGTTAAGCTTTTCATAGGCAACGAAGAAGAACAGGTTGTCGCGAATGATCGGACCACCGAATGTGATGCCGTAGCGCGTCTCATCGAAGTCGGCGAGATTCAGACTGTCGCCCTCGAGCTCGTCAGCGCGGAAGCTGTCGCTCGTGTAGTCGTAAAATGCCGAACCGTAGAATTCATTGCCGCCACTCTTGGTAACCGCGTTGATGTTGCAGGCTGAGAAGCCGCCGTACTCAACGTCAAACGGCGCGAGCTCTACTGCGACCTGGTTAATAGCATCGTAGGAGAATGGCATACGCTCGGTCGGGTAACCGTTGGAGTTCAGGCCGAACGAGTCGTTCATGCGCACGCCGTCAACCGTCAGGCTGTTGTAACGGGAGTTTTTGCCCGCGCACTGTACGGCGTTGATGTCGCCGCGCGACTCATCGACGTAGATGCGAGAGTCGGTACGTAAAACGTCCACGATGTTACGGTTGACCGTCGGTGCTAGCTCAAGGGCTTCAAGACCGAACGTCGCGCTCGGGCCTGTCGCGACCTGCGAAGTTGCCTGGCGGCGCCCCAGCGCTACGATCTCTTCCATTGCACCACCAGCCTGCAGCTGGAAGTCTTCATTAGCTGTCTTGCCGAGGTTGATCGCAAGACCTTCACGGCGCTGACCGGCGAGGCCGGAAGCCGTAGCACTGATCGAGTAGTCGTAACCGATCTGCAGGTTGCGAATCGTGTATTCGCCCGCGGACGAGGTTGTGGCGGAACGTGTCAGCCCGGTAGCTTCATTGCGTACCGTAACGGTCGCGCCGGCAACAGCGTTGCCATCGGCGTCAGTAACAACACCTCTGACGCTGGACGCAGTTTCCTGTGCGTTTGACGCAACAGGTGTCGCCAACAGCACAAATGCCGCCAGCCCCGAAAGCAATGCGCGACCGAGAGGGCGCCACATCGATTCGTTAAATCGAAAATTGGTTTTCATTGTTGATCCCCGCTATGGAATTGGGAGCGAAATCTTACGGTCGGAATATGACAATCAGGTTTCGCAACACGCTTAATGCTACCCGAGTCGGTATTTTCACTTTGTTTCGGGCATGTTTTCGTTCGTCTTGTGCCCAATCTAACGCAGCGCAAATTGAGGCGCAATAAGGGCTTGTGGACGTTTTTGGAGCAATTCCGCGACCTTAGGGCGGGTCTAAAGAGTGTTTCTTTAAAGAGTGGGTTACGAAAAGGTTACAAGCTGCTGATTTTAGTCGAAATCGAGGATTGCGATCATCGGCCAATGATCAGACACGCCTGTGCCTCCGGCGCCGCGATGCCGGAGCGGCGTTGCCTGTGCCGAAACCTGCGCTGCGAATTCGTTGGCGATCCGGACTGAATCCCCGCGAATCCGAGCTGTTGTTTCTGCGCCACGGCTGGGCGCGAACAGAATCATGTCGAGAAACGACCAGTTGTTGTCTGGCGCGTAGTAGTAGGTGCCCCTGCAGTCGCCACAGCCCAGATCGTGCGCGACGGTCCAGTGCGGACGCGCGAAACGGTCCAGCAAGCGTTCACGTTCATCCTCACTGGACGTCGTATTGAAGTCGCCCGCAGCAAACGCGTGATGATCGTCGGGTAGCGCCGCCAGCAGGCCGTTCAGATGCTCGTAGGCGGCAATGCGCATGGGTGTTGGATGAAATGGCGCGGGAAAGTGCACTGAGAAGGCCGTGAGTTTGCCGCCGTTGGGCAGCTCGAAAGTTGCCTGCAGTACCCCGCGTGTGTCGCCGGCGCGGTCGGGATAGTCGGGAATCGCCAGCGGGTGCAAAATCGGCGTGCCGACCTGTGGAAACCTGGAGAGCAGCGCAACGTCGATGCCCCTGGTATCGGTTCCCTCAACAAGAATTGCGGGTTGATAGCCAAGATCGGCAAGGTGTTCGGTTGCAAGCCGATTCAAAATAGACTCGTTTTCGACTTCCTGGAACGCGATCACATCCGGTCCGCCGTCAACCTGACGAATTGTCTGCGCCAGCAGGTCGAGTTTGCGGGCAATCGCCGCATCGCTCCAATCCAGGTGCAGGCATTCGTTGCGCCAGGACTCGACCTCGATTTCGTTGCACGCCGCAATGTGCTGCTCGGACTGCTTTGCCTCGATTGGCAGGTACGCCTTGTCGTCCTTGCCGGGGTCGTCTGTGTTGTCGAACAGATTCTCGACGTTAAAGGTCATCACGGTGACACTGGACGCCGCGGGCGCTTCGGGTTCGGCGGCGCAGGCGGCGAGAATGATTGCGAGGCTCGCCGAAAGGACGCCAGATACTGAACTACGGTGCATGTTGTGAAGCTCCGTTAAGGTCGACGCGCAAGATGCGCGAGCGCGTATTCTCGCCGGTGACTATGACAGTTCGTGCGTGGTCGCCGAATGCAACGGCTTCGGCGTTTTCGAAGTTGCCGAGGCTCACTGTGAATGGCTCGCCGTTCAGTGCACCGTACCAGTCTTCATCGGCTGCGCGTTCAAAGTAATAGATTGCACGATAAGTGAGGATCACCGCGGCGCGACCATCTTGCGAAATATCCATCCCGACCGGTTGCCACCACCAGTCCCTGGTCTTCGGTGCGAGCTCGACATCCTGTCGCGCGGGGCGCGTGAGGCTGGTTAGCGGGCCCAGCAACTTGGCTTCGAGTGATTCGTCAGCGCCACCCGTGAATGGCACGGCATAGAGCCGCGGCGGCAGGTCGCGCTTGGTCAGAATGAGCGCGCGCGACCTGGCGACGTCGAC
>JBCAZN010000138.1:0-6840 GCA_038533035.1 Pseudomonadota bacterium | reverse complement strand
AACCAGTGCACTGCGTGCCAGGAAATAAAAGTCGTCCACACTCTGGCCGGCCAGTCCTGCCCGCATCGCTTCATGCAAGGTCAGGAGCTCGGTGATCGAGGTTTTCATTCCCCCGTCACGCAGCATGTAGAAGAACGGGATCAGCATGATGGTTTACTGCGGATTGGTGCGCCGGTCGAGGAACACGAGCTGTTCGAATAGGTGCACATCCTGCTCATTCTTGAGCAACGCGCCATACAGCGGCGGAATCGCGCTCTTGTTGTCGCTGCGCAGCGCCTCGGGCGGGATGTCTTCGGCAAGCAGCAATTTGATCCAGTCGAGCAGTTCCGATGTCGACGGCTTTTTCTTGAGACCGCGCACGTCACGCACCTTGTAAAAAGCGTTAAGCGCTTCGGTCAGGAGGTCCTTCTTCAAATTCGGGAAATGCACGTCGACAATCTGCGCCATCGTCTGCTGGTCAGGAAACTTGATGTAATGAAAAAAGCAGCGCCGCAGGAACGCATCGGGCAGCTCTTTCTCGTTGTTGCTCGTAATGACAATGATCGGCCGGTGCCGGGCTTTGACGAGTTTCTGTGTTTCGTAGACGTAGAACTCCATGCGATCGAGTTCCTGTAACAGGTCGTTCGGAAACTCAATGTCTGCCTTGTCGATTTCATCGATCAGCAGAATCGGCTGCACCTCCGATTCGAATGCCTCCCAGAGCTTGCCGCGCACGATGTAGTTGGAAATGTCGTGCACCTTGTCGTCGCCAAGCTGCGAATCGCGCAGTCGCGCTACGGCGTCGTATTCGTACAGGCCCTGCTGTGCCTTGGTCGTCGACTTGATGTGCCACTCGTATAACGGCTTGCCGAGCGATTCGGCCACTTCGATGGCGAGCTGCGTTTTGCCGGTTCCGGGCTCACCTTTGATCAGGATCGGCCGCTCAAGCGTTACAGCCGCGTTGACCGCCATGGTCAGGTCATCGGTTGCAATATACGAGCTTGTGCCAGTGAATCGTGTGTCAGACATGACGTGTTTCCGGTTACGTAGTGCAGGGGGTCAAACAGTTTAACTGGTCTCGGGTAGCAACGTGAGCGTATACGCGGCAGGGCCCGGCAGAAAGGGGCTCGCGCGACCTTTCACCCAATTGTCATGCCCCGCGCGGTAGAACCCGGACATCGGGTGCCCGCTTTGACCGGTGGGCATATGTAAAAGCGAACCGGCCTCATCACCCGGGAACACCGAAAATCGCTCGGAGGCGCCAAAGGACGGCCCCTGTGCCTTCGGCAAATTGGCGTCGCCATTCAGTTCCTCGGCAGGCATATCGAACCATTTCGCCGGCAGCGGCAGGCTGCCACTCAGCGGATGCCTGATCGACGCCGTGTTGACCTCGCCCCAACGCCTGTCGGCAAGTTCACCGCCAAAGGTCTGGTCGAAGTAGTCGATATTGGCGCGCACTACGGTCAGGAAAAACGCATCCCAGTTGTCGTAGTCGGCGGGCAACAAGTGCTCGGGTTGCTCCGTGACGGCCGCCCACAGCGCCGCCTCGAACTGGTTGCTGCGTCGCAGGTTCACGTCATTGCCGAGTGCCTCGCGCACGGGCGTTGTCAGCGCGTAAAAAAGCCGCTGCTGAACTTCCAGACGAAACGCCCGTACCAGCCGATAGCCCACAGACTCGGGCGCCGCACGCGGAATCCAGTTTTCGACAAGGGCACGATATTCCGCAAGTTCTGCATCGTCGGACGCAATGTCGCTGGACAGCACCGATAACAGCAGCTCGCGCCACGGCGCCAGGAAGATCGCCCTGTCGTCGTACTGGATCGCGAGCATATCGGCCGGCGTAAACGTATTGCGCGCAAACAATGCATCGCGGATCTGCTGCGTGCGTGCGCCGAGGTCGTAACTGCCGTCGCCGATTGTCTCCAGCGCTGCGCCGTCGACAACGCGCGAATTGGCGGTCCAGATCCGGCCGCTCTCGGGATTGTAGATTCGCGGGTAATCCGACGGCAGCACCCAACCGGTCCAACCTGCGCCGTCGCTCCAGTCGGCCGGCAGCTGCGCATCAAAGCCGACTTTTGTCGGTATCTTGCCCGCAATGGTCCAGCCGATGTTGCCACCTGAATCGCCCGTCACGAAATTCTGCGGCGGCATTCCCATCGTATTGGCGATATCGAGCGCCTGCGCGGCACTCGCGGCCGTCTCGAGCTGCATCAGGTTCAGATTGACCGACTCGGGCTTGTGCGCGATCCAGCTGACCGCAATCTCGCCGTCGGGATAGTTGGCATCTTCGCGAACCGGGCCCCAAATCGTTTCGCGCACCTCGAAGGCAACGGCGTCGCCGCCCTTCACCTCGATGACCTCTCTGTAGACCTCGAATTCGCGATCGCCAGTGGACGTCCGGTAAGTTCCTTCGCGCTCACCGGGCCGCAGTAATACGGCGTCGGTGTAATCGCCGTAACTGTTGGTATAGCCCCACGCGATTTGCGTGTTGCTGCCCGCAATAACAAACGGTGATCCCGGCAGCGTCACGCCCGTTACGTCGCGCGGCGCATTATCTGTCTGCACCAGGCGTGCCCGGTAGTAAATGTTGGGTGTCGAAAGACCGAGATGCATGTCGTTGGATACCAGTGCCCTGCCCGACGCGGTCAGCTCACCCGACACCGCCCAGTTATTGCTGCCATTCAGCGGTGCCTTACCCACTTCGTTGGCCGGCGGTGCGACATCCGGTATCCCGCGCAGCGACACGACGTCCGGACCGGGAATGGGCAGCACGGCTCGCGCCTCGCCCATGAGCGGTGCATCCCACGGCGTACCCGACGGATACATCCACTGGTAAAGCTCGCGCGGCAGTACGCCAAACGCACGACCGCGACGCACTTCTTTTCTCGCGCGCGAGTCGTTGAGCTGCACGAACATTGCGTAAACCACAAGTAGTGAGTCTTCAGCGTGCCAGGGCTGCGGCTCACTGCGCAGCACGAAGTACTCGAATGGTCGTGAATCGAGCGAATTCAATCCGGCGTTGACGCCGTTTGCATAAGATTCGAGCAAGGCGACTTCAACGAGGCTGGCCTCTGCCAGCACGTCGGCCGCGCGTGCCCGGAACCGATGAAACCGGTAGGCCTTGTCGACGTCAACGGCGGCAGCGCCGACGAGCGCCGATAGTTCGCCGGCCGCCTGCCGGCGGATCAGGTCCATCTGGAAAAAGCGATCCTGACCGTGCGCGTAACCGGTTGCGAATGCGAGGTCGGAACGGTTGCTGGCGGTGATGACCGGGATTCCGGACGCATCACGTTCGATCGTTGCCCTGGACGAAAGCCCCGCTACCTGATCCTCACCATCGATATTCGGGAGACTGCCACGCACAGCAAGCCAGGCAACAACCAATGCAACAACGAGAAGCAACGCCGCGAAAGCTGCGACGCGTACAACAATTTTTTTCATTCCGTATCGCGAATCTGGATAATGGTCATGGAATTGGTACCGCCCGAAACGCCGTCAACGTCACCTTTGGTCAAGATCGCCAGATCGTCGACCTCGACGAGCTCGCGCTCCAGCAGTGTTTTGTAAATCGCCCGGTTGAGCGCACCGGGCCGGTCCGGCTGAACCGCAAATTTCACGGGGTAGACCCCGCGATACATCGCCACACGCCGGCTCGTCTGCACGTGCGGTGTAAAAGCGTAGATTGGAATATCGGAACGAATGCGCGATAACCAGCGTGTCGTTGAGCCCGACTCGGTCAGCGCAATAATCGCTTTCACGGACATGTGGTTCGCGGTGTACATCGTCGCCATTGCAATCGCCTCATCGACGAGCGCGAAGCGGTCTTCGAGGCGATGCGTGGTATGGCCGACTGGCAGCGGATACTTCTCGGCGCCCATAGCAACCTCTGCCATGGCCTTGATCGCTTTGACCGGGTAAGCCCCCACCGCCGTTTCGCCTGACAACATCACCGCGTCGGTGCCGTCCATAACGGCGTTCGACACATCCGACACCTCGGCGCGCGTCGGAATCGGATTCTGGATCATCGACTCCATCATCTGCGTCGCCGTGATCGAAATCTTGTGCGCCTTGCGTGTTTTGCGGATCAGCTTTTTCTGGATGCCCGTCAGCTCGGCAACACCCATCTCTACGCCGAGATCGCCACGTGCAACCATCACCACATCGGACGCTGCAATAATTGAGTCTATGTTTTTGACCGCTTCCGCACGTTCGACTTTGGCGACGATCAGGCCATGCCCGCCGGCTTCGGCAAACAAATTGCGCGCCTCTTCGACATCAGCGCCATCGCGAACAAACGACACAGCAAGAAAGTCAACGCCGATTTCCGCCGCCAGCTTGATGTTTTCCTTGTCGACATCGGTGAGCGCCGGTGCCGACAGGCCGCCACCCTTGAGATTGATGCCTTTGTGATCCGACAGAATGCCGCCATTGACGACTGTCGTGTGAATGCGCGTACCCTCAACGCGATCAACCTGCAGTGTGATCAGCCCGTCATTCAGCAGTAACGTATCCTGCGGCTTGACGTCTTCGTGCAACGTCGCCAGCGCCACACCAACACCGTCCTGGTTGCCCTCGTACATGCCGAGCGCGCTGTCGAGGAAAAATTTGGCGTCTTGTTCCAGCTTGACGCTGTGATTCTCAAAACGACGAATGCGAATCTTGGGACCCTGCAAATCGCCCATGATGCCAACTTCGCGCTCGCAGATTTCCGACGCCTTGCGCAACCGTTTCGCACGTTTGCGATGATCGTCAGCTTCGCCGTGCGAGAAGTTGAGGCGCGCGACGTCGAGGCCGGCGCGAATCATCTTGCGGAGGACCTTTTTCTCGTCAGTCGCCGGCCCGAGGGTCGCGACAATTTTCGTTCTGCGTTGCATGGTCGCGGATTATTGCACAGCTGGAATGATAACGGTGCGGCCATACGGCAAAGGAGACTTTTTACTGTCACGAATCCACGTTAGTCTGACTGGAACACAAATTACCGAGGTCTGTGTTCATCATGGAACGACGTACCTTCCTGCAATGTATTGCGGCCGCCGCCGTTACGCCGGCTTGCGCGACGCCGTCGCACCGCTTTGGTGCATTACGCCCGGACCCCGACCAGTTGCTGGACCTCGCCGACGGCTTTGAATACTCGGTCGTCTCCAGGTTCGGCGACACAATGAGCGACGGGTACCGCGTGCCGGCCGCGCATGACGGCATGGGCGCATTTGCGCGCGATGACGGTCGCGTAGCGCTGGTCTGTAACCACGAACTCATCGGCGCCTACTTGAACGCAACGCCGTTCCCGGATGGCATCGCCGGCCTGCCTGAGGACACGCTCGCCAGAATCTACGATCGAGGTGGGGACAAGACACCGGCACTCGGCGGCACCACAACAACGATTTGGAATCCGGCGACACGGCGTACTGAACAGCAGTTCCTGAGCCTGTTCGGTACCGAAAATAATTGCGCCGGCGGCCCGACGCCCTGGGGCAGCTGGCTGAGCTGCGAAGAAGCCTTTTCGTCACCCGGGCAAACCAAGCAACGCGGACACGAGATTACACGCCAGCAAAATCACGGCTACGTCTTCGAGGTCTCGGCGCATGCCGAGGGACTCGTCAAAGCCGAACCGCTGCGCGCGCTGGGTCGCTTTGAGCATGAGGCAGCCGCCGTTGATCCGAAGACCGGCATTGTTTACCTCACCGAAGACCGCAGATACGGCCTGTTCTACCGACTCGTTCCCAACGTTCCGGGTAAGCTTGCAAAGGGCGGTCTTTTGCAGGCTTTAGCGTTGGACGGCCGCCCTTCGGCACGCACTCACAACTGGTCGGCCCAACCGGACATAGCGCTCAACCGACCGCTTTACGCACACTGGATTGATATCGAGGAGCCGGACCCCGGCGAGAACGATCTTCGACTGATTTACGCGCGCGAAGGTGCGACGACGTTTTGCCGCGGTGAAGGACTTTGCGTCGCGGGCGACCGTCTCGTGTTCACGGCCACTGAAGGCGGTGCCGCCCGGTTTGGACAGGTCTTCAGCTACAAACCGACGTCAGCGAACGGCGGTGAACTCGAGCTAATCGCCGAGGCAACGCCGGAGTCGATCTTGCGTTACGGCGACAACGTCGTCGCGGCACCGTGGGGTGATCTCATCTTGTGTGAAGACCGCAGCGATGGCGCCGGACTGATTGGCATCCGGCCCAACGGTGAGTTGTATCGGATCGCGCGTAATAGCTACAGTGAATCGGAGCTGGCGGGCGCGTGTTTCTCGCCGGACGGCAAAACGATGTTCGTCAACATTCAGTACCCGGGAATGACTGTTGCGATTACGGGGCCGTGGCCCGGCTAACTGCCGCGACGCTCCAGCACCTCAACTGCCGGCAGCGTTTTGCCTTCGACAAACTCGAGGAACGCCCCGCCACCGGTTGAGATGTAGGAAATCCCGTCGGCCACGCCGTACTTGTCGATTGCGGCCAGCGTATCACCGCCACCGGCAACCGAAAATGCGTCGCTCGCTGCAATCGCGTCGGCCAGCGCTTTGGTGCCGGCACCGAACTGGTCAAACTCGAATACGCCGACCGGCCCGTTCCAGATAATCGTGCCCGCGCCTGCCAGGATTTTTGCGAACCGCGCGGCGGTCTGCGGGCCGATATCCAGAATCAACTCGTCGTCCAGCACCTCATTGACAGACTTGGTGGTTGCCGCGGCGCTCGCTGAAAATTCGTCCGCCACTACAACATCGTCGGGCACCGGTATCTCGGCGCGCCCTTCCCGGCGACCCGCGAGTGTCCTTGCCGTCTCGAGCATGTCGGCCTCGTACAGCGACTTGCCGACATCGTGTCCGGCCGCGGCTATAAACGTATTCGCAATGCCACCGCCAAC
>JBCAZN010000137.1:0-6842 GCA_038533035.1 Pseudomonadota bacterium | reverse complement strand
CCTTGGTGTCAGCGCTGTTCTATTTCGTATTGTTCGTTCGGTTTGAGAAGCGATAGCTCGCGGACTGCGCGAGTAATCGGGTTATTGTTCTTGTTATCAGTCACCTGATTCCCTCCGTCTGGTCATAATAACCCGGCGGAGGGATCAGGTGTGAAAGCCTGTAAGGACTTGATTATTGCAGTCGCGCTTTGCCTCGCACAATCGGGTCTGACGCGCCGAGCCGCTCATACCACTTGACGACATTCGGATAAGCAGCAATGGAAAACTCGAGATCACTTTCCTGCTCGACGTAGGCGTACGCGGCAAGGTCCGCTATTGAGAGGCGGTTGTTGGCGAGGTAGCCGTTGTTCGCAAGATGATCATCGACCAGTTGCAACTGCTGCGTCGCGAACTCGGTCGCTTCTTTGATCGTATCCGGATCCGGGTCGCCCATGCCAACCCGCGGTTTAATGACGTTTTGAAAATACAGTGAAGTCAGCCAGCGACCGGGATGGCACACAAAGTAGTCCAGCCACTGGTCAACCAGCGCGCGCTCATAAGGGTCAGACGGATACAGGTCGGAGCCCGTAACGTTCGCCGCGTAACGACAGATTGCACCCGACTCGAAGAGATACTTGCCGTCGTGCTCGAGCACCGGCGCCTTGCCGGCCGGGTTCATTGCCAGGAACTCCGGACTGCGCTGTACGCCGGTGCTGAGATCCGTGAACACAAACTCGAAGTCCTCATCCAGCGCTGCCAGTACATACAACGCCTTGCACGTATGCTGGGTGTAGAAACCGTGTAGTCGAAACATGCCCCTATCCTCAATTTTTGAACTGCGACCACACTATCTTTTTCACTTGCATTTTACAAGTTAATTGAAAAGAACTCGTTTGCGGCCGGGATATTGAGGAGTACCATCGCCGCCATGAAACACGCACTCGCGCCTGTGGCAGCACTGCTCATCAGCGTCTCTATTCTGCTCACCGGTCAGGGTCTGCAGGGTACGTTGTTGCCAGTTCGTGCGGGCCTCGAAAACTTCCCGACGGTCCTCATCGGCGCGATGGGTGCCCTCTATTTCCTGGGCTTTACCGTCGGCTGCCTTAAAGGCGGGGAACTCGTGCGTCGCGTGGGTCACGTCCGCGTGTTTCTTGCCATGACGGCCCTTGCGTCGGCAACGCCATTGGTTCACGGCGTAATCATAGAACCGATCTTGTGGGGTATTCTCCGTTTTGTCACGGGTTTCTGTTTTTCCGTGCTCTACGTCGTCATCGAAAGCTGGCTCAATGAACGCTCGAGCAACGAAAATCGCGGCATCGTATTCTCGACCTACGCGATGATCACGCTGACCGTCATGGCTGTCGGCCAAATGATGACGTTGCTGTACGATCCGAGCGAAATCGAACTCTTTATTATCGCGTCGATACTCGTATCGATTGGCGCCCTGCCCGTCGCGCTTTCGAGCGGTGAGACGCCAGAGCAGCCCGAACATACTGCGGTCGATCTACGGCGGCTTTTCGCGATCTCCCCAACCGGCGTGACGAGCTGCCTCGCGGCCGGCCTGGCCAACGGTGCATTCTGGTCCCTGGCACCGATTTTCACGGCGAGCGTTTCGAGCGGGACACAGCTTGCTGCCTGGTTTATGACCGCCGCCGTGTTTGGCGGTGCCGCATTTCAATGGCCTCTGGGGCTATTGTCTGACTACGTCAGTCGCCGCGCCGTACTGATTGTCGTAGCGATCGCCGGCTGCTTCGCGGGTCTCGCGCTGACCGTTTTTGCAGGCCAACTGACCCTGGTCACCGCCAGCGCGCTCGGATTCATCTGGGGCGGCCTCGCATTTACGCTGTACACCATTGCTGTCGCGTATGCCAACGACTACGCGGACGCCAGTGAATTCGTCATGGTCTCGGCAGGCTTACTGCTGATGTACGGCATTGGCTCAACGATTGGACCATTTATGGCGTCAGCTGTGATGGCAGTACTCGGCGCCGGCACCCTGTTCCTGTTCGGTGCCATCGCGCACGCATTATTGGCGTGCTATGCCACAATTCGAGTCTTCAGGCGCGGTGACTACGAACTCGACGAACCCATTACGTTCAGCGACGCTCTGACGGCGACGGCTACGGCTTCGCTCGTATATGAAGAAGAAGGCTACACAGAAACCGACGAGGAAGATGAAGAATGACGATTGTTGCCAATGTCGCCGTACTACCTGCAGATTCGAATTCGTTGCGAATTGAGGAAATCTCCATTCCTGATCCGGGACCGCACCAGGTGGTTGTGCGACTGCATTCGTCCGGGATTTGCCATTCCCAGTTGCATACGATTCACGCGCCGCGCGAAACCGAACAGTTACTCGGACATGAGGCGACCGGCACGGTTGTTAGCACCGGCAATGCCGTGACTGACCTCAACGATGGTGACACCGTCGTTATTAGCTGGGTGCCACGAGAAAACGCCATGGGGGGACGGCGTTTCGACGGCGTCACCCTGCCAACGTCGCAAGGTGAGGCTAAGGCACCAGAAGTATTCACGTGGGCCGATACGACAATCGTCGATGAACAATTCGTCGTAAAGGTCGCGACGGATGCGCCTCGCGATGTTTCCTGCATTATCGGTTGTGCGGTCATGACCGGCGCCGGCGCCGTCGTCAATTCCGTCGATATTGATGCCGGCGACTCTGTCGTGGTCATTGGCGCCGGCGGCGTCGGCCTGTGCGCGATAGCGGCTGCTCGCCAGGTTGGCGCTGACCCGATCATCGCTGTGGACCTGGAGGACAACAAGCTTGCGCTCGCGAAGTCGTTTGGCGCAACGCACGGAATAAACGGTGCCCGTGAGCACGTCGTTAAGGCCGTGCACAAACTGACCGGTCGCGACGCCGGATTCACCTATTTAGGCGCACCGATCAGCGGCGCTGACTACGTGTTCGACTGCATCGGGCTCCCGGAAACGATGAACCAGGCTGTCTCCGCGTGTCGCAAAGGCGAGTTCGGCATCGGCAAAGGCGGCACCGCGGTTCTCGTGGGACTGCCGACGGGCCGCGTCGAGTTCAACCCTATGGACCTGATCGTCAGTGAAAAGTCCCTGATCGGCAGCTTTTGCGGCTCCTGCAAACCAGGAACCGACATTCCGAAATTTCTCGAATGGCATCTCGACGGCCGCCTCGACCTCAACGCCCTCGTCACCCGACGCTACCGCCTGGACCAGATCAACGAGGCTGTGGCCGACCTCGAAGCCGGCCGAATCGAGGGCCGCGGGATCATCGAATTCTAAAGTTTCTAAAGGCTTATTGATTATGTAATAACAATTAATATTTATTATCAATGAGTTACAATATAGTTGACCTTTTTTCTATAGATCTATAGATTTCGCTGAACTGATGTCAGGGCAGGTTCAGTGACAACCTCCACGCGCAACCGATACGAGCACAAGCACCAGGCGGCGATTCGCGCAGCGGCCTCCGTGTTTGCCGAAAACGGCTATCACGGGTCCAGCACACGCGATATCGCGGAACGCTTGGGCATCAAGCAGGGCAGCTTGTACTACTACTTTCGCTCCAAAGAGGACGCGCTGTCGGAAGTGTGCCTGTACGGCGTACAGGACTACGCCGAACGCATGCAATCGATCGCTGCCAGTGATCAGCCCTTCCGGGCGAAGCTAACAGCCACTGTGACCTCGCACCTGACCAAGTACCGCGAGAAAAACGAGGCACTTCGCGTCTACAACGCCGAGCGACTGTATCTGCCGGCATCAAAGCGCGAAAAACTCTACGAGCTTGGCAGCGGCTATCGCCAGCAACTCGAAAAAATATTCAGTGACGCTGCTGAGAGCGGCGAGCTGCGACGATCAATTGATTGTCATTTCGCAGCGCAGGCCGTCATCGGCCTGTGCAATGCATGGGGAGAGCTGATCGTTCGCGACCCGGACCTCGATTTAGCCGAGGTTATCGAGAAGTGTGTCGATCTGTTGCTCAACGGATTTTCAAAAACTAACGGATAGCAAGACAATGGCTGAACAAAAAGCAACGAACGTAACCTGGCACGATGGCGAAATCTCCCGCGAGGACCGCTTCACAATCCTGCGCCAGCGCGGCGCTACCATCTGGTTCACCGGACTGTCAGGCAGTGGCAAAAGCACCATTGCTGTTGCGCTCGAGCGTGCATTGCACAGCATCGGCAAACTGTCGTACCGCCTCGATGGCGACAACGTGCGCCTCGGCATCAACAAGAACCTCGGGTTCTCGGAAGCCGACCGCAAGGAAAACATTCGCCGCATCGGTGAAGTGGCCAAACTGTTTGGCGATGCCGGCGTGATTTCGCTGTCAAGCTTCATCAGCCCCTACAAGGCGGATCGCGACGAAGTACGCGAACTGCACGAGCAGGCGGGTCTCAACTTTATCGAGGTTTTTGTCGATTGCCCGCTCGAGGAAGCGGAGAAACGTGACCCCAAAGGGCTTTACAAGAAAGCGCGCGCCGGCGAGATCAAGAACTTCACAGGTATTGATGATCCTTACGAGGCACCGGAAAAGGCCGAACTGCACCTGCGCACCGACCTGATGTCGGTAGAAGAAGAAGTTAAGGCGATTCTCGATCACCTCGAAAACAACGGATTCATTCGCAAAGAAGTATATACGCGCGCCGACGACCAGGTTGACGCCACCGCGACGCATTAGTCGCGCATTGGGAGACAAGAAATTGATTAAGCCACATGGGGCCGATGCCCTGATGCCCCTGCTCGTCACGAACCAGGACGATCGGGCAAAATTACTCGACGAAGCGGCAAACCTGCCGTCCATTGTGCTGTCGTCAGCAGCTGCGGCTAATGCCGTCATGCTGGGCGGTGGATACTTCACTCCGCTGCCGGGTTTCATGAACGTGAACGATGCACTCAGTGTTGCCGAGAAAATGCACACGGTCGATGGCCTGTTCTGGCCGGTACCGGTGCTGAATCTCGTTGACGACGTGACCGGAATTGAAGGCAATCGTCGTATCGCGTTGCGCGACCCGAACGTGGACGGCGAACCCGTAATCGCGATCATGGATGTCGACGCGATCGAAACGCTGACGGCTGAGCAGAAAAACGGTATCGCCGAGCACGTTTTCGGCACGCTTGACGAGTCACATCCGGGCGTCTCGGTTTTCCAGGCACAGGGTAACACCGTTGTGTCGGGCCCGATCCAGGTCCTGAACCTGAGCTACTTCGCCACGGACTTCCCGGGGACATTCCAGACGGCCGTTGAAATTCGCGAAGACATCGCCAATCGCGGCTGGGAAAAGGTGGTTGCATTCCAGACACGTAACCCGATGCACCTGGCGCATGAAGAGCTGTGCCGCATGGCCATGGAGCGCCTCGGCGCCGACGGTATCGTCGTTCACATGCTGCTAGGTAAGCTCAAAGCCGGTGACATTCCTGCCGACGTTCGCGATGCCTGCATCCGCAAGATGGTCGACGTCTACTTCCCGGAAAACACAGTCATGGTCTCGGGCTACGGATTCGACATGCTGTATGCCGGTCCGCGTGAAGCCGTACTGCACGCCGTATTCCGCCAGAACATGGGTGCGACTCACCTGATCGTCGGTCGTGATCATGCCGGCGTCGGCGACTACTACGGTCCGTTTGATGCACAGGCAATTTTCGAAAACGAGGTACCGGATGGTGCGCTCGAGATCGAGATTTTCGCCGCCGATCACACGGCGTGGTCGAAGAAGCTCGACAAGGTGGTCATGATGCGCGAAGCACCCGACCACAGCCCGGAAGACTACGTGTTCCTGTCTGGTACAAAAGTTCGTGAGATGCTCAGCAATGGCATTGCGCCGCCGCCGGAATTCTCACGTCCGGAAGTTGCCGAAATTCTGATGGCGCACTACCAGTCGGACGCGGCCGCTTAGTCCCAATCTTGCAGCCAACGCGGCTCGGCCAACAGGCCGAGCCGTTCGTTGACCCGGAAATACTGCGGGTAAGTTCCGTCCCCCTCCAGCGTTTTCGCCTCGAGCAGGAATAGTGCCGCTTCAAGGTCTGCAAGGTCACCGAACTCAAGAACCGGCGCACCGGGTTCATTGTCACTGTGCGCACCGTAAATTGTCGTGTCCGGCGGAATTGCGGCGACCAGTTCCGTCGCCGTTTGCAGGTAGTCGTTGACGCTCGAACCTGGCAAAAACGCATATAGCGAACCCGGGTAGAGATAGTCGCCACTAAGAAGCAGCCCGTTGCGGGCATCGTAGAGTGATACCGAGTCTCGTGTGTGTCCCGGTGTTGCGTAGAGAGTGACAACGCGACCACCCAGGTCGATTTCCTCACCATGCCGAACCCACTCATCGACGCGCCACTTCGGTGCTTCGTCCCAACCTTCGACAAAACCAAGGAACTGCCGATCCGTCGGGGAAAATATACCGTCCTCGGTTCGCGAGCGAATCGAAGGCAAGTTCGGCAGTGCAACATGCGCCCAGGTGATGTTGTTGCCAACGTGGTCGTAGTGCAGGTGTGACGGCAAAAACGTAATGGGCTTGTCCGTCAGGGATTGCGCGACGAGCTTGATGTTGTGAATTCCGGGTCCGCCGTCAAACATCAACGCGCGTTCCCGGCCAATGATCAGGTAACTGTAGGTTTGTTGCAGGTAACGCGGCTCACCGATCGCGAACGTATCGGGTGCAATTTGCTGAATGGTAAAGTAGTCGTCATACCAGCGAACACCCACACCTTCGTCCTGTGCGGGTAACAGCGCCGGAATCTCACCACCCTCAGTCCACGCGATCATGTACGCATTGAGCATGCGACGTTCGTTGAACCCCCAGGCAGTAAGCCCAACGATCACGACCAATACAATCCAGCGATTCGCCATTGCGGTCCTCAGTTCATCGTCAGGA
>JBCAZN010000136.1:0-6879 GCA_038533035.1 Pseudomonadota bacterium | reverse complement strand
CTATACGTGGTCAACCAGCGCTGAGTTCGGCTTCGTCCGCGACTGTGAGCTGCAAAACATCGCACCCGCCGACGCGCACGTCGACATCGTCGACGGCCTGCAGAATATTCTGCCAGCGGGCACGCCGCGCTTCGCCCAGACGGCGTCCAGCAACCTGGTAGATGCCTACAAATGGACAGAACTGGACGAACAAACGGGCCTCGCGTTCCTGACGCTCTATTCAGGGATCACCGATCGCGCAGAACCCTGTGAGTCGCTCGAGGCAACGACTGCATATTGTCTGGGTCTCGACAATCCCAAAGTGCTGGTGTCAACCGATCAACTCGATGCGTTTCGGGATGGCCGAGACGTTGACCAGGAACATCACCGGCGCGGCATTCGCGGCGCCTACATGGTCGTTCACAGCGCAACGCTGTTGCGCAACCAGGCCAGTAGCTGGCGGATTGTTCTCGATGCGAAAAAGAGCCAGTCCGATGTCGTTTCGCTGCGGCAGCGATTGTTGTCGGAGCCCGGTCTTTACGATGAAATTTCCGAATCGATTGCAGATGACTCGGATCGGCTCGCCAGAATTATGGGCTCGGCCGACGCTTTCCAGGCAACGGCCGAAGAAGCGGTTGCAGTGCACCATTATGCAAACGTCCTGTTCAACGTGCTGCGCGGCGGCGTCGTCGCCGATCAATACAACATCTCGGCGAAAGATTTCCGGCGTACGGTACAGCGCTTCAACAAGTCGGTATATCGCCGCAACAAGGCGATGCTCAAGGCATTGCCGAAACGCGTTCGTGCTGAGGAGCTTTTAGCGAAGGTTCGCGACGCAGGCGACCGGCAACTGGAGCGCCTTGCGAACGAGTATTTGCCGATCACGTTTGGTCGTCGACACGGTGATCCGAGCCGGCCATGGAACGAATTTGCGATTCGCCTGAAAGACGAGCACGGCGAGGGGCTGCTGTCCTACCAGGGCAACTGGCGCGACATTTTCCAGAACTGGGAAGCGCTCGCGTTAAGCTATCCCGAATTTATCGAAAGCATGGTCGCGAAGTTTGTTAATGCCTCGACCATTGACGGCTATAACCCGTATCGCATTACGAAAGAGGGTATCGACTGGGAGGTCGAGGAGCCTGACAACCCCTGGAGCTACATAGGCTACTGGGGCGATCACCAGATAATCTATCTTCTCAAGCTGCTCGAACAATCGCGCAGCTTCCACCCTGAGAAACTGCATCAGCTATTGCGCGAACCCGTGTTCTGCTATGCGAACGTCCCTTACCGTATCAAACCGCTCGACGAGTTGTTCGCAGATCCCAAAAACACCGTTGTCTTCGACGACGAGGTGGCGCGGCAGGTGGACGAGCGTGTAGCAACGCTGGGTGCGGACGGCAAACTGATACAAAATTCGAAAGGCGAAATTCACCAGGTCAACCTGCTGGAAAAACTCATCGTTCCGCTGCTGGCGAAATTATGCAACGTAGCCGTCGATGGCGGTGTCTGGCTCAACACGCAGCGACCCGAGTGGAACGACGCCAACAATGCGCTGGTCGGCCAGGGCCTCTCAATGGTGACGCTGTGTTACATGCGGCGCTACATTCAGTTCCTGAATGAATTGCTCGACACGGAATCAGGGACGTTTGCCCTGACGCAACAGGTTCACAACTGGCTGGGCGACACGGCCGCGGCATTGGACGATTTGCGAGGCAAGCTTTCCGACGCAACCGACATCGATGCACTGCGACGAGAATCCATGCAGTCGCTCGGCGCAGCAGCCTGCAATTTCAGGTGCGACGTTTATAACCAGGAGGTCCTGGACGCCGCCAGCGAGTGCGACGTCGCAAGCCTGCGCGGCATGCTCGCAGACGCCCTGGCAATCATCGATCACAGTATCGCTGCCAACAGACGCGATGACGGGCTCTATCACGCCTACAACATTGCACACTTCAATGAAAACGATATACCGGTGCAGCGACTCTACCCGATGCTGGAAGGCCAGGTAGCGGCGCTCAGTGCAGGAACGATCGATGCGAAGGAAGTTGTAGAGGTCGTCGAATCACTGTTTCAAAGCGACATTTACCGCGCCGACCAGGACAGCTTCATGCTGTATCCGGACCGCCATCTACCAGGCTTCCTCGAGCGCAATCGAATCCCGATTGACCAGGCGACGGCAATTCCGTTGCTCGAAGACATGGTCAAGCGTGGCGACGATCGACTTGTCGTCAGGGACGCCGAGGGATGCCTGCGCTTCAACGCCGCCTTCGCCAATGCAGGCGATGTCGTCGACATGCTGGATTCGCTCAACGGCGACTATGGCGATGCAGTCGCAGAAAATCGAGCGGCCATTCTCGATCTGTACGAGACTGTCTTCCACCACAGTGCGTTCACGGGCCGTTCCGGCACGATGTTCGGATTCGAAGGACTCGGTTCAATTTACTGGCACATGGTGTCCAAGCTGTTGCTGGCATTGTGTGAAAACTACTACGCGACGCTGGATAGCGATGTCGACCTCGAAACTCGACAAAAACTCGGTGAACTTTACTACCGCGTGCGTGGCGGACTGTGCTTTAACAAGACACCGCAAGAGTACGGCGCGTTTCCGACGGACCCTTACTCGCACACACCGAAACACTCAGGTGCGCGTCAACCCGGCATGACCGGTCAGGTCAAGGAAGAAATCATCACGCGATTTGCGGAGCTTGGCGTTCGCGTTCACGAAGGGCGCGTCGCGATCATGCCGGCATTGCTGCGATCTCGCGAGTTTGCTGCAGTGGGGAGATCCTTCTGCTACCTGGACGTCGACAGCAACTGGTCAACGATCGAAATCCCGAAGGCCTGCCTCGCTTTCACCTGGTGCCAGGTACCGTTTGTTTACACGCTTGGCGAGTCTGAAAGCGAAAACCTGACGGTCGAGTATGACGACGGATCCACCGAAAGTTTCCGGGACCTGACCCTTTCGAAGGGAACGAGCCGAGAGCTGTTCCTGCGTAGCGGCCGCGTCCGCAAGGTAAGCGTTACCCTGGCTGCTGAGCGTTTGTTCGGCGACTAGATTTCAAGTCAGCGCCGCAACAATCCTGACGCCGGTCACGGCGTTTTCGAGGTCAGCTCGATTACAGGTAGTGAACTCTTAATTGACAGCGCTGCCACGTGCAAATAATGTTGTTAGACAGGCAGTTAATAACAACAGGAATCCTGCATGACGAAGCGCAGAGCAACGATCGAGGACGTCGCCTCGCTCGCCGGCGTCTCTATCAAGACGGTTTCTCGCGTCGTCAATCGCGAACCCAACGTTCGAGAGTCGACGCAGGAAAAAGTCGAAAAAGCGATCAAAACGCTTGAGTACCGGCCGAATCCGTCTGCCCGTAACCTCGCCAGTCATCGCGCGCGCCTGATTGTACTCGTCTACGACGATTCCAGCGTCTACGAGACGCCCAGCGCGGGCTACATAATCAAAATGCAGGAAGGTGCACTGCGCGCCTGTCGTCCGCAGGGTTTCGACCTGCTGATTCAGCCGTGTAATTTCCGAAACGACGACGCGGGCGAAAAATTGCGCGACCAACTTGTGCAGGTTCGGCCATCAGGAATTGTGGTGGCGGCGCCGCTGTCCAACATGGCAACGATCGTTGAGGCCGTAAAGGCGACAAACACCCCCTACGTATTGATGTCCAGCGGCAACGGCAGTGACGATGTTTTCGAAGTCGCTACCAACGACCGTGAGATCAGCGCCGAAATGACGACATACCTTGCTTCACTCGGTCACAAACGCATCGCGTTCATCAAGGGCGACCCGACGCATATAGCTGTCGGCAAACGTTACGACGGTTACCTGGACGGCCTTAAGGAAGCGGGTCTGCCCTATGAGGAGGAACTCGTCGTTAACGGTGACAACTCGCTTGAGTCCGGCCAGCAATGCGCAGAACAGCTTTTCAAGCTTGAGAATCGTCCTACCGCAATTTTTGCTGCCAACGACGATATGGCAGCCGGCGTGATGCGAGTGGCAAGTCGCATGGGCATCAGTATTCCCGGCGACCTGTCAGTGGCCGGCTGTGACGATATCGCCCTTGCGCAAATATTGTTCCCGTCGCTGACGACGATACGACAACCGCTGCGAACGATGACGGAGACCGCCTCGTCCGCACTCATCGAAGGTTCGCGCGGCAAGCCGCGCGACACCGGCCTCGAAACGATTCCGGGAGCAATCCAGGTCAGGGAATCGACCGGTCCGGTGAGAAAAAACGCCTGAGCGCTAGCGAACGAAACGAATACTGTCGAGGTAAATCGTTGTCGGCTTGCGTCGGGCCTCAATCGTCACGACGAACGGCACTTTGATGCTCGTCAGGTCGTCATCTTCCTCGAAGCCGATACGGTATTTTTTCCATTCCGCCCCGAGCTCGATTGCCGGCGTCTTGACGATGACCGAATCCGGGAAGTCGGTATTTTTATCAAGCAACCCCACGCTGAAACTCGCTTGCTCGCCGCCGTGCGCGCCGCGCACCCAGAATTCGAGCGCGGATGCGCCCGTCAGGTCGTAGCCACCATCCATATCGCCCCAGTTGTCCGGCGGGTTCTGCCAGGCAACGCCCGCCCAGCCACGGCGTGCGGTGAACTCGAGCTTGATGCTGTGCGATCCCTCATGAACCGATTCGGTGGACTGGCCGTCAACGGTGAGAGAGTTGGTCCGGCCCATCACGCCCGACGGCGTCCATGGCATGTGCTCAAAGCGCTCCTCGTAAACCGATACCGGCATACGGGGACGGGGTTCACCTTTTACCAACAGCGGAATGTTCGCGGTTGCCGCATTGCCAGCCGGGTCGCTCGCGTAGGCAAACAGGCGGTAACCACCCGGCTCCTCCGGCATGCGGATTCTTACCTCGCCGTCAGCCGCGTCAACAACGACGCCTTCAATCGCATCCAACGACGGTCTGAAGTCACCGCCGGTCGTGTAGTCGCCGGACTCGGGTCGCAATACCCAACGTACGGTTACGGGTTCGCCTTCGGGGTCGGTTAACACGGTCGACGCTGTGATTTCGGTGCCGGGATCAACCGCGGTCTCGCCATCGACGGTCACAGGCTCGATAGCGGGCGCCAGGTCAGGCAGCGGCTGCCCTGTCCATAGCTCACTCATGACGTCGAGCGATCCAATGCGCGAACCATCTTCCAGAAGCATACCGAACCATGTGTCGGTGCCTTCCATTTTATGGCCCCACAAAAACGCGTAGGCGCCCAGCGCCTTAGCGGGGTTGTTGAGAATCGAGGTCTCGTAGCTCTGGCGATAGTAGGCCGCTTTTTCGGTGCTCGTCTGCTCGAACGGTGCGCCCCACTCAGTTTTGGGCGTTTCCCATGGGCCCATCGGACCGAATTCGGTAATGACGTAAGGCTTGCTTGCTCCGCTCTCTTGCAATCGTTTCCCGATTGACGCCCCACCGCCGTAAGCATTGATGCCGTGAATGTCGATCGCTGGCGTCTGGTTATGCACCATCTCGATGCGACCCCCACCGATCTCGGCAGTGACCGTCATCGTCGGGTGATGAGGGTCGATCTCTTTGATCATCGCGGCGACGTCGTTCACGGCTTTCCAGATGCGCGGATCGTCGCCGGTCCCGAAGCCCTCCATCTCGTTGCCGACACCCCACAACAGCACGGCCGGGTGATCCTTGTAACGCAGCACGGCTTCCCGCACTTTCTCGAGCTGTTCTTTTACCTGCTTCTTGTCACTGTAGTCGAAGCCATGCCGTTCGTGACCCAGCCAGAGACCGACCGTTACAGTCAGTCCCAGTGAATGCGCCTCGTCGAGGATTGGCTCGATATTGTCCGTACTCCAGACACGCACCGAGTTTGCGCCGGCGGCGGCCAGGCGATCCAGCGGCCCGGGGCCGCCGGCTCCGCGAATCACGTAGGGTTCGCCGTCGCGCAATAACTGCCAGTTGCCGTCGACCTCGGTCAGCTCAACCGGGACTGGCTCAGCCAGTGATGCGGTTGCGAAAAGGGATAACGCTGCAAGCAGTACCGGAATTTGAAGTTTGAGGGTGTGTTTCATGGCTGACCCGAATAAACCCTGACCCAATCAACTTCCATTGTTGTCGGAAACGTCGTTGAGCCGTCAGGGTTGCCAGGGAAATTACCCCCGACGGCGACGTTTAAGAGAATGTAAAAATGCTGGTTAAACGGCGCGGGAAAACTACCGCCCGTTGAGTACCAGGAGTTCTGCATTGAATAGAGCACATCATCAACGTACCAACGGATTTGCGTTGCGTCCCACTCGATGGCGTAAGTATGAAATTCGGCGGTCGCGTCCGACGGAGCAACGGTGGTATCCCCCGTAAATACGTTATTTGGCCATGAGCCACCGTAGTGGATCGTGCCGTAGATTGTGTTGCCGCCTGAAGCACCGAGATTGACGGCTTCCATGATGTCGATTTCTCCGGATGCCGCCCAGCCGCCGTACTGGTCGTTTTGCGGCAGCAGCCAGAATGCCGGCCAGAGGCCCTGCCCGCCCGGCAGCCGAATGCGCGCTTCTATTCGACCGTAGCGAAATGCAAAGCGGTCGCGAGTATTTATGCGAGCAGACGTGTAATTGAAGCCGTTCATCGCCTCCTCACGCGCTTCGATCGTAAGCACACCGCCGCCCAGTGACGCATTGTTCGGCAGGTAGTACTGCAGCTCGTTGTTACCCCAGCCCGGTATACCGTACTGCGAGCCGTCGCCGCTTTCGAAGTACCAGACCTCGGGGTCCAGTTGCGACGCGTTGAACTCGTCCGACCAGACCAGCGTCAGGGTATCGCCGGGCGACACCTCGTTATTGTCCGCAACTATGAGTGTCGGATTGCTGATGTTTTCGATTGGCGGCGTGCTCCTGCTGCTCACCGCATGCGGTGGCGGCGGTGGCTCCAGTTC
>JBCAZN010000135.1:0-6883 GCA_038533035.1 Pseudomonadota bacterium | reverse complement strand
TGAGAAAAATCCTGCTGCTCGTGTAGCGATTGTGAAGCAGGGGCTCGAGCAGCAGGATTTTTCTCAACGACTTCGCGCGCCCAGGCGCCCGCGGCGCGCATTTCGGCTTGCACGTCGTCAAACCGCATCTGTAGCGGCGTTGCACCAGATTGCGGCACAGCAACGCGCTCCACCTGGCAACCGCTCGTGCTGAGTACGTCGCACATCGCGCGCAACGACGCTGGCTCTCGATCGAATCCGGCCAGGACCAGCCGTTCTGGTAGCGCAATGCGCGCTGTCTGGAATAACCCTCGTACCAGCACATTGACGCCCGCAGCATCAACCCAGTCTTCACGTTCAAGGATGCCGAGATAGCGGCCGGCGACAGACGCGAACAACCGGTGATCGTCGCTGCGCGCCGTGCGCGCGATATCCTTGATGCTCAGGCAGGCATCGGCGGCGCGCTGCCAGGCATCGCGACAGGACCGGGCAAGTGTGCTGACGCCGGTGGCGTTGTCACCCAGCTCCTTCGTGAGGCAACGTTCCCAGAGAATTTGTGCGTGCTGGGGATTGATCCTGGTTGGCAGCGAACCCGGTTCGTCGGACGACGCCAGACATACCTGCAACCAGTCCTGCCAGGCGAAAATCTCAGCGCTTTTCCATGCGCCTTTTCCCGCCGCCACCTGTTGCCGCCCGTATTCTTCCTGCAGCAACCTCGCCAGCCGCCGGTTGGCCGTGAGCACGACGGCTGGCGATTGCAGCGTTCTGCCAAGCCATTCGTACATAGATCAGGCGTGCTGCTCCAGGCAGGCGTCGATGCGGTCGAATACCACATGCAGCGTTTCAGAATCGGGCAACGTCGTAATGCGGAAGTGGTCTGTGTACGGGGTATTGAAGCTGCTGCCAGGCGCAACCAGTACGTGGTGAGTTTCAAGCAGTTCGAGTGCAAACGCCTGGTCGTCGAACTTGCCTGCGAAGCGATCGTCAAGCTTGATGAACGCATACATCGCGCCTTGCGGCAAAACGAGGCTGAGGTAATCACTGGAGGCGACGCGCTCCAGGACCGTTGCACGCGATTGGTGCAAACGGCCGCCAGGCTGGACCAGCTGTTCGATACTCTGAAAACCGCCCAGCGCGGTTTGCACCGCCCACTGTCCCGGGACATTGCTGCAAAGCCGCAGCGCGGATAGCAACTCCATACCCTGCAGGTAATCCTGCGCTCGCTCGAGGTCGCCGCTGAATACGCACCAGCCCACGCGATAGCCGCAGGCACGGTAGATTTTCGATAATCCCGAGTACGTCAGGCAGACCGTATTCTCGACGAGCGTCGCCATCGGTATGAATTCGGCATCGTCGTAGACCATCTGGTCATAGATCTCGTCGGCCATAACGACAATGCCCTGCTCTTCAGCAAGATCGACAATCGCCTGCAGCGATTCGCGACTGTAAACGGCACCACTCGGATTGTTTGGGTTGATAACAACAATGGCGCGCGTCCGCGCGGTCAGCTGCTTGCGAATGTCGTCGACATCCGGCTGAAAGCCGTTGTCCGGGCTGCACGCATAATGTCGGGCGCCGCCGCCGTTCAGGGCGACTGCCGCACTCCATAGCGGATAGTCCGGACTGGGGACGAGGACCTCATCGCCCGGATTCAGCAGCGCCCGCAGCGACAGGTCGATGAGCTCGCTGACACCGTTGCCGATGAATACCTCTTCGGCACTCACATTGGCGATGCCGCGATTCTGCTGCTGCATGACAACGGCTTCGCGCGCCGGGAATATGCCTTTCTGATGGCAGTACGGCTCCGCCTGACCAAGATTCTCGATCATTGCGAGGCGCATCGTCTCGGGTGTGCGAAACCCGAACAGACCGGGGTTGCCGATATTTAACGAGATAATTTCGTAGCCACGCTTCTCGAGCTCGAGTGCGCGGTGCGCGAGTTGCCCGCGAATTTCATAGCGGACATCGTGCAGTACTTCACTACTGCGAATGTCAGTGTTCATGGTTGTCATTGTGTGTATTGCTGTTCAGACGACGCCATCGTCACGTAAGGAACCGATCTGCTGCGCAGGTTACCTTAACCGCTGCGCCAACACCTCTACTACGCTACAACGGGTTCTGCCGAGCATAAAAAACCCGGCCAACCGCGAAGGTTGGCCGGGCGGGTCCGCACGGAGATTGCGGATTGCGTGACTCAGTTGCCAGACGGATCGTCGGCAGCCGGGTCCAGCTCTTCTACCTCTGCGCCCTTCACTTCCCTGGGCTCAGGGTTTTGCTTGATCTCGGGCTCTTTCTTGCCCCACTGAATCAACAGGTCCTCATGGTCCTCGTCGCTGAGCGCCCGAATCGACTGGATTCGGATCGATTCTACGCGGTCACCGTGATTACGAAAGACGACTTCGTCAAATCCGGCACACACGTTGTTGGTCGTCGACTTGAACGCGATACCCCAGGCACTGTTCAGTCCCCAGGCGCGTCGTTGCAGCACCATATGGTACTTGCGACGACCGGATGAATCGATGATCAGGTTCTGCTCATCCAGGACCGTATATCCTCGGACAGTTGATTCGAAGATGCAATCGCCGCGTCCTGCGCGGGTATCACCAGAGTCACCATCCGCGACCCCGGACGCCCCGGCACAAGCTACTAAAACACATGAAGTTAATAACGTAAGTATCTGTTTCATAAGGCTTATTGAAATCCTATCCAATGTTACCCCTGCGTCTTTATTAGACTGTAATTTCCGTAAATTATCCCCGGATTGAGATCCCGAGAGACATTAAGTTGATGCCAATTCCGCGGCTTTCAAGTCGTCTCGTCGGCACCCGTGGCGACAGCGCGGTCCGGATCGCGGATCCACTCGCTCCAGGACCCCACGTAAACGCGGGGTTCCATGTAACCGGCTTCGATTCCGGACAACGCCAGATGGCACGCGGTGACGCCGGAACCGCACATGACGATCCATGGGGCTTCACTACTATCCCCCAATACGCTCTTCCAGAGCGCCTGTAAGGCCGTTTGATCGAGGAACTGACCATTCGCGGCCAGGCTTTCGGTCAGCGGCAAACTACGCGCACCAGGAACATGACCGGCTACCGGATCAATGGGCTCCGACTCCCCCCGAAAGCGTGCCGCATCGCGTGCGTCCAGCAAATTCATGCTGCCGATTGCATCGCCGGCCTCCAGCAGTTCGGCTGTCGTCATGATCCACTCGTTGCGGGGGCGCGGCTCGAAGCGGCGCCGTATTGCGGACTCCTCGCCTGTGACGGTCTCCAGCCCGTTCTTTTGCCAGGCGGCGAAACCGCCGTTAAGAAGCTGCACCTCATCGTGCCCCAGCCAGCGCAACAGCCACCAGGCGCGCGCCGCTATGGCCCCATTGCCTGCATCGTAAACGACAACCCTTGTATTTGATGCGACACCCATAGCCCCCAGCCTCGCGGCCAGTTCATCGGGGTCCGGCAGCGGGTGCCTGCCAGTCTTTTCGGATACCGGCCCGGCAAGGTCATCATCCAGATGCGCGTACACGGCGCCCGGAATATGGCCGGCAAGGTAAGCGCCGCGACCCGCTTCGGGTCGGCCGAGATCGAAGCGGCAGTCAATTACCCGCAGATCCTCCTGATTCAGGATGTCGGACAACTCGCGAACAGATATGAGCTGGCTTCGCGCCATGGATCTAACCTCATCGTGGTATGTAAACGGTCTTGTACCGCTATTAATCCTAATGGACAATGGCTCGCCGCGCCTGACCGCGCGGTGTTTTGCGTGTGCCATCGAGGAGCTACGAAGTGGACAAGATTCTGGTCGGCCTGAAGCGCGTTGTGGATTACAACGTGCGCGTTCGGGTCAAGGGCGACGGCAGCGGTGTCGATACCGACGGCGTCAAAATGAGCATCAATCCGTTCGACGAGATTGCGCTTGAAGAAGCGCTCCGCATCAAGGAACGTGGTGAAGCCAGTGAAGTGGTCGTTGTATCCATCGGCACGGCCGATGCCCAGCAACAACTGCGTACCGGTCTCGCCATGGGCGCGGATCGTGCAATTCTGGTCAAGACCGACGACACCCTCGCGCCGCTCACCGTGGCACGTATCTTCCGTGAGCTGATCGATCGCGAGAGTGCGGATCTTGTCATTCTCGGCAAACAGGCCATTGATGACGACAACAGCCAGACCGGCCAGATGCTGGCGGCCATCTGGGGGCGTCCGCAAGCAACGTTTGCCTCCGAAGTCGTGTTCGATGGCGGTTCCGCCAAAGTAACGCGTGAAGTCGACGCGGGCCTCGAGACCATTGAGATCGACCTGCCGGCGGTCATTACGGTCGATCTGCGCCTCAATGAACCACGCTACGTGAAACTGCCCGACATCATGAAAGCGAAGAAAAAGCCCCTCGATGAAATTGAATTTGGCGATCTCGGCGTCGAAGGGTCGCCAGAAATTCGCGCTACAGCTCACGAACCGCCCGCTGCTCGTGAAAAGGGAATCATGGTCGACGACGTCGCCGGACTGGTTGCGGCACTCAAGGATAAAGGACTCGCGTAATGTCTAGGATTTTGATTATTGCGGAGCATGATGGCTCCACACTGAACCCGAGTACGGCGAAAGCCGTGACCTGCGCATCCGGCATCGACGCTGCCGAGATCGACGTTGCCGTCTTTGCCGCAGATGCTGGCGCCGTTGCCGGCGAAGCAGCCGTGATAGACGGCGTAGCGCGCGTTGTCACGATAGAGCGTGCCGAGAACGCTAATCCCGTAGGCGCCCTTATTGCGCCTCAGGTCGTCGCCATGGCTGACGGTTACTCACACATCCTTGGGCCGTCAACGACCTTTGGCAAGGACCTCATGCCGCACGTAGCGGCTCTGCTCGGCGTTAACCAGATTAGCGACATCATGGCGGTCGAGTCATCGCACACCTTCAAGCGGCCGATCTACGCCGGCAATGCGATCGTCACGGTTGAAGCGCCGGCCGACCACGTGGTCGTAGCAACGGTTCGCGTCGCTTCATTCAGTGCGGCCGGCAACGGCGGCGCGGCTGACATTGTCGCCGGTGATGCGTCAGTTGAGCTGCCCGGACACACCCGGTTCGTCGAGTTGAAGTCCGGTGATTCAGACCGACCCGATTTGCAGACGGCGGCCAAAGTCGTTTCTGGCGGACGCGGTGTCGGCAGTGAGGAAAACTTCGCGCTGATTTATGCCCTGGCAGATAAACTCGGTGCCGGCGCAGGCGCCTCGCGCGCGGCCGTGGATGCGGGCTATTGCCCGAACGAGATGCAGGTCGGCCAGACCGGCAAGATCATCGCCCCGGACCTCTACATGGCAGTCGGCATATCGGGCGCGATCCAGCACCTGACCGGCATTAAGGATGCCGGCACGATTGTTGCGATCAACAAGGACGAGGAAGCCCCGATCTTTGAAGTAGCCGACATCGGCCTGGTCGGTGATCTGTTCTCAATCGTCCCCGAACTTACGGACGCACTGTAAAAAACCCCGGAATAGACAAAGCAGGGCCCGGGAACTAACAACAAGCGCCTGTCAGTGAAGCGCGTTGTTAGTTCCCGGGCCCTGTTTTGTCGGACTCAGTGCTTCGTCTAAAGTGCGGCGAGAATCGATTCCGCTTTAGAGACCTCAAACTCACCCGGCCCTTCAACGGCAACGTGCGTCGCGACACCGTCATCGACGACAATCGCGAAGCGTTGGCCTCGGGTACCCATCCCAAAGCCGGAGGCGTCCAGCGAGAGGCCCAGCGCGGCTGAATATTCACCGTTACCGTCGGCGAGCATCATGACGTTGTCACCGACACCCTGGTCCTTGCCCCAGGCATCCATAACGAACACGTCGTTAACGGCCATGCATGCGATGGTATCGACGCCCTTTCCCTTGAGATCGGCAGCCTGCTGTACGAATCCCGGCAAGTGCTGCGCAGAACACGTCGGCGTGAAAGCGCCCGGCACCGAAACCAGAACGACTTTTTTTCCGGCGAATAAATCGTCGGTGGAGATTGCGCCGGGTCCGGCATAGGTCATGACACCGAACGTGCCGGCGGGCATTTTGTCACCTGCAGAAATGGTCATTTTAAGCGCTCCTTAATATTCAAACGTCGTTTTCTGCCACGTGGACGACAAGTCCGTCCAGGGCATCCGTAATCTCGATCTGGCAAGTCAGGCGGCTGTTGTCCTTCCGTTCAAACGCGGCATCCAGCATGCTGTCCTCCATGTCATCCATCGGGGTCAGCTTGTCGAGCCAGGCGTCGTCAATGTGCCTGTGCCACGTGTCACAGCTACATGCACCGCCGCATTCCGCGACGATGCCATCGATGTTGTTGTTTATCGCGCCTTCCATTACAGAATAACCGTTGTCGACCTCGACTTCGTGGCGCTCGCCCTCCGGCGTGATGTAAATAACTTTTGGCATTGTTTCCTTGTCCACCTGATTGGCAGGCAAACATAAGGGCGTTGACCCTGAAGGTCAACGCCCCGATGCCTGCGAAATTTGTTGCTTTAGGCGCGTCCGGCGGCTGCCCGACGCTCCTCTAGTTCGCGACGCTTCTGGGCCGCCGCTTCCTCGGCAAGTCGAATCTGGCGGTTGCGCTCAACGTCGGCGTCAATTACCCGAATCCACTGGTTAGAGGTGCGCTGGGACCGCGGTGCCTTGGCCGCCTCGCGGAAGGCTGCCTTGGCGTCGTTATAGCGGCGCAAGTTGTAGAGGCACATGCCGCGCGATATCTGGATGTTGTCCGGATTGCGCAGGCCGCCCTTGCGAATCGCATTGTTCGCCGATTGCACACAGTCGCCGTACTCACCGATATTCAGGTACGAGTTCGCGAGCCGTGCGTCCAGTTCGCCATGGTCGGCGAGTGCTGCCGCGGCTTTGAGGGCCGGGATAGCCTTCTCATCTTCCATCGACAGCTGCCAC
>JBCAZN010000134.1:0-6956 GCA_038533035.1 Pseudomonadota bacterium | reverse complement strand
CTTGTTCGCTGCGCACGACGGAGCGGGCCGGATCGAACAAGTCAGGGAAGACCAGTCGCTGACCAGCGCGAGCACCGCTGGCGGCGTGCCAGGCGCGCTCAGCAACCAACCGCCCGAGGCGACCGGAATTCCACCGCAGCAATTGCAGGCCGACTCAACGACCACGTCACCACAAAATTCCTCGCGCAGCAGTACACGCAACTTTGAGGTCGATCGTACGATCCGGCACACGCGGCCGCAGTCGGGCGCGATCCAGAAACTGTCGGTAGCTGTACTACTTGATGATGCGCCACTAAGTGAAGAGTCGACTGAGCCAGCGGTCAGTGCCGCAGACCTTGAACGCTACACGGCGCTGGTGAAGGAGGCCGTCGGCTTCAGCGAAGAACGTGGCGACACTGTCATTGTCATGAGCGAGGCGTTTCTTGCGGTTGAAGCACCGGCTGCAATTGAGCCGCCGCCAATCTGGCAGAAACCAATATTTCAGGATTCAGTAAAACAGGGCCTCGGGGTCATTCTTGTACTGGTCATTGCGTTCGGCGTGCTGCGCCCGATGCTCAAAGGCGTCGTGACGGGTGGCCAGGTCGTTTCCGGCGATTACATTCCCGCCGGCGCCGAATTTGTAGCAGCGGGTGGCGGCGCAGGATACAACTCGGCACAACTGACGGGTGGTGCCGCTGGACTGCCGGCGCCGAGTTACGACGAGAAAGTGGCTGCCGCGCGAAACATATCGGGTCACGACCCCGCGCGCGTTGCGCAGGTCGTCAAGAAGTGGGTAACGGCCGATGACTGACCTGGCTGAATCCAACCTTAGTGGCACGGAGCGTGCCGCGCTGCTGTTGATGACGATCGGCGAGAACGAGGCGGCTGAAGTTCTTAAATTTATGGGGACGAACGAGGTACAGCAACTCGGCACCGCGATGGCCAACTTGAAAAGCGTCAGCCGCAACGACGCCGACCGCGTACTGGAACTTTTCATAATGGATGTCGAAGAGCAGACGGCGCTCGGCGTAGATACAGAAAACTATGTGCGCAAGCTGCTTGGCAATGCATTTGGCGCGGCCAAAGCCAATGCGTTCCTGGAGCGTATTGTCAGTGGCGACGATGCGAAAGGTCTCGAGGCGCTCAAATGGATGAGCTCTCGAGAAGTCATCGACATCGTGCAGGATGAACACCCACAGATCATCGCTATTGTGCTGGCGTACCTCGAATCGAGCCAGGCTGCCGAGGTCATTGAAAAGCTGCCGGGCGAACTGCGATCGGACATCGTGATGCGCGTTGCAAGGCTCACGGATATCCAGCAAAGCGCACTTGCAGAGATAGAAAGCCTGATTGCGAGCAAGTCGGATGCGGCCGGACGTGGCGGCACGCGCAAGGTCGGCGGTAACAAAGTGGCTGCCGGCATCGTGAATGCGCTGAAGCCGGAGCGCGGCGAGGAACTCCTCAACGAAATCAAGGAACGCAACGCGGAAATGTCGGAGCGGATCGAAGAGATGATGTTTGTCTTCGATACGCTGCTCGAGGTCGACGATCGCGGTATCCAGGCGCTCTTGCGCGAAATCAATAATGAATTGCTGACCGTTGCGCTCAAGGGTTGCGACCCTGAAATCAGTGACAAGATTTTGGGCAACATGTCGAAACGAGCGGCGACGCTGCTACGTGAAGACATGGACGCCAAGGGTCCAATGAAACTGAGTGACGTTGAAGAGGCGCAGAAGGAGATTCTTGATGTCGCGCGCCGTCTAGCGGATGCAGGTGACATCAACCTCGGTCAGGGCGGCGAGGAATATGTCTGATCCAGCTGAAAAGGATGAGGCCAGTCGTTGGGAAGTACCTGCCATTGATGGCTCGGCAGGTCAGGGCTACCTGACGGCCGGACGGCTCGAGGATTTGCAAAAGGCCGCCTACGACGAAGCGTTCCAGAAGGGGCTTGAAGACGGCAAGGCGGCTGGCAAGGCCGAAGTCGCGCAGCGTGCCGAGCGCTTTGACGAATTACTAAAAGCGATGTGTGAACCCTTTGACCGCCTCGACGAGTCGGTTGAAAAACAGCTGGTCGAGTTGAGCATCGCATTGGTTAAACAGTTGTTCCGACGTGAGATCAAGCTCGACCCGAGTCATATCATTGGCGTCGTCCGCGAAGCAATCCAGGCATTGCCAATCGCAAGTCGCAATGTACAGGTTCATCTGCATCCAGACGATGCGACTTTGGTACGCGAGTCGCTCTCGCCGGCCGAGGGCGAACCCGCATGGACGCTTGTTGAAGATCCCCTCACCACGCGCGGTGGCTGCCACGTAACGACAGATTCTTCGCAGATCGATGCGACAGCCGAGTCGCGCCTGCATGCTGTCATCAATAAATGCCTCGGCGACGAGCGCGGCTCATGACGGCGCTGGTTTTTCCCGGCCCGGAGCCGGAACGTAATCTGGAGCGCAGCCTGGCACTGGGTCGCTACATCGACCGCGCTTATGACGATCCACCGGAACCGGTTGTTGAGGGCGTGTTGCGAAGAACCGTCGGGCTGGCAATGGAGGCAGAAGGCTGCCAGGCAGCACTTGGCGGGCGTTGTGATGTCGTTGCGACTGACGGCCGCCGCGTCGAAACCGAGGTGGTCGGGTTTGCCGGTGATCGTCTGTTCCTGATGCCGGTGGGCGATATGCGCGGCATTGTGCCGAACGCACGCGTGATCCCGGTGTCCGAGTCGCCGGAATTTGCGGTCGGTGACGAACTACTGGGTCGTGTACTTGACGGTCGCGGCCGGCCGCTCGATGGCGGCAAACCTCTCGTGCAGACGGATTCTGTGCCGCTCATGGGTGAAACCATCAATCCTCTTTTGCGCCAACCGATCCGCAAACAGCTTGACGTCGGCGTGCGCTCGATCAATTCGCTGCTCTCTGTCGGACGCGGTCAGCGGCTGGGCCTGTTTGCCGGCAGCGGTGTCGGCAAAAGCATGCTGCTGAGTATGATGACCCGCAATACCGAAGCTGACGTGGTTGTCGTCGGCCTGGTCGGCGAACGTGGTCGCGAGGTGCGTGAATTTATTGAACAGTCGCTGGGCAAGGCGGGCATGGAGCGTTCCGTGGTCGTTGCGACACCGGCTGACGATACACCGCTTATGCGACTGCACGGCGCCTGGTTGACAGCAGCAATAGCAGAGTATTTTCGCGACCAGGGCAAGAACGTACTGCTGCTCATGGATTCGCTGACGCGATTCGCGCAGGCACAGCGTGAAATCGCACTGGCCATCGGCGAGCCACCGGCGACAAAAGGTTATCCACCGTCGGTATTTGCCAAGTTGCCGCAGCTTGTTGAGCGTGCGGGCAATGGCACTGAAGGCGGCGGCTCGATCACCGCTATTTATACGGTACTGGCCGAGGGCGACGACCAGAACGACCCGATCGTCGATGCCGCGCGCGCCATTCTTGATGGCCACATCGTGTTGTCACGCGACATGGCCGATGCCGGTATTTATCCCGCCGTCGACGTTGAGTCGTCAGTCAGCCGGGCCATGACGCAGATAACCAGTGAAGGACAGCAGCAACTCGTCACACGGTTCCGCCAGGTCTACTCGACCTACCAGGAAAACAGGGATCTCGTTGCGATCGGTGCTTACAAGGCAGGCACCAACCCGCAGCTGGATGAGGCAATCGCGCTGTGGCCCGGAATCATCGAGTTCCTGCGCCAACACCAGGACCAGCGAATCGATGCGGCGCAGGCACTGCAGCAACTGCGCGAGTTGTTTGAACCTGAGGAAATTACTGAGGCGGAATCGACGTGAAGCGTCGCAGCGACAAATTAAAGAAAGTTGTTACGCTCGCGGCAACAGAGGAGCGTGAGTTCGGTGCGGCGACGGGTCGATCGCAGCAGCTGCTCAGTGAACAGCAGGATCGCCTCGGTGAGCTAAATGCGTTTCGCCAGAGCTATGCAGAACGTGACGTGGGTGAAGTGTCGGCGATGCAGCTGAAGGACTACCATTCGTTTCTCAGCCGCCTCGATACAGCGGTAAAAACACAGCAGCAGATCGTGAATGACTGTGAGCAGAATCTCGAGGTGCAGCGGCAGCGCTGGACCGTCAAACGGCAAAAGCGCGAATCACTGGAACGGGTACTCGAAAAGAGTCGTGAGCGTGAGGCTGTTTTTCAGGAACGTCTGCAACAAAAGCTGATGGACGACCTGGTGCGTCCACGCGACCCGCACAAGGACTAAGTCTGGCACGCATCTTGCTCTTATCACTGTAGACCTGAACTTTTTCTACAAGGACTGCGCATGTTTGCGACATTCAACCTGCAATTGCTGCCGACAACCACGCTGGATACGACCCCTGATTCCTCCACAAGCCTGCCGCTGCTGGCGGCGGCGCCACTGGTATCGGCGTGGCCTGCGGCAAGATGTTGCCGCAGGCCACGCCGATACCTACCGATATCGAGGGTTTACCGAGCATTGATCTCGATATAGATAATGGCATTAGCATCGACATGTCGCTCCCGGCACAAACCGATGCATTGTCGGCACCGGTCGTACATGAATCACCGGTCGCGGCGATTGCGCCGGAACTAATCCCGGCGTCGCTGAAAACTGACGTTCAGCCGAGCATGCCTGTCGGCCCGGTGCTGACTGACGCGCCAACTGTCTCTGCCGAGGCCAAACCGGCGCCTTTGCCGACCGCGAAACTCGCCGCACCAGTGCCTGCGCTTGACGGAACATTGGCGCCTGCCGTCAAACCTGCGGCACCGCCGGACGCGCAGGCAACACCGATAGCGGCGCTGACGCCACAGGCGCGAGAGACACTGCAACCCGACAGAATTCGTGAGCGTCGCGAAGTGGTAATTTCGCGCACCGAAACACCGGCAGCGACGCGCGATGCCGCCGTTCTGCCAAGAGTAACGATCAGCCCGGAGGTCGACGTTGTACCGCGCGTGGTCGCGACGCCTGAGTCGGCTGTTGTGCCCGATCGTACGTTACCAACGAATACACCAACAGCGACTGTTGCAACGCTGGCATCCGCCATCAACCTGGCGTCCGGCGCACCGGCTCGTGACCCGGGTCTGATACCGCAGGGAATGCCAGACCTTGTGCGCACGCCAGTGACCGATCCAGCCTGGGGAGATCGTATAGGTCAGCGTGTCGTCATGATGGCCGGCAACCAGATTCAACAGGCTGAAATTCGGCTGACGCCGGCCGAACTCGGTCCTGTTCGGGTCCAGATTTCCGTTGAAGACGGTGCCGCGAACATAACGTTCCAGGCTCAGCATGCCGTCACCCGAGAAGCCATTGAGGCCGCGATGCCGCGACTGCGCGAAATGCTGGCCGACAGTGGCCTTCAGTTAGGGCAGTCCAATGTCGGCGGGGATGGTGTGGCCGAGGGCCAGCGCGACCGCCGTGAGGCCGCGAATTCACCAAAGGCTGACGAGCCAACCGCTGAATTGGCGGACGAGGCCGGGCGAGAGCGACAGAAAACCGTCGGCAGCGACGGGCTCATCGATACGTTCGCCTGAGGCGTCAATTTTTCGTCATCAATTGAATTCACTTACTTTCCCAGAAATATCCATAAACCATTGAAAATTAATAATAAATAGCCTTCTCATAGTGTTTGGCACGGCCTTTGCATTACCAATGACAGGACACATTGGAGCTAGCAATGGCTGAAGAAGAGACCGAAACCGAGGCTGCCGAAGAACAGAAAGGCGGCCTCATGAAGAAAATCATCATGCTCGTCGGCGCGCTCGCGCTGCTCGGCGGTGGCGCCTTCGCCGGCAAGACCTTTCTCGGCGGTGAACCCGAACCCGAAGAGGGCGAGGTCGCTGAAGAGGTCGAGCCGACCGATGGCCCGGCCATTTACCAGAGCCTGCATCCGCCGTTGGTCGTCAACTTCAAGGACGAACTCGGCGATTCACACTTCATGCAAATCACGATGGAAGTCATGGCACGTGACCAGGGTGTCATCAACGCCGTACGTGAGCACACCCCGGTCATTCGCAATGAGCTGATCCTTCTGTATGCAAACGCAATTTACGAGCAAGTCATTACTCGTGAGGGCAAGGAAAAGATGCTCGCTGACGGCCTTGCGGCCATTCAGGAAGTGATGACCGAGCAAACCGGCGAAGCCGGCGTAGAAGCCGTCTATTTCACCGCGCTCGTCATCCAATAGGTCGACCATGTCCGAGAACGAAGAAAACCAGGAGAACGAAGCGACCGAGAATGCGCCGGAAGAGGCTGCGCCGGAAGCGGACGCTTCGGCAGAAACTGCGTCGGATGCGAACGAACCGGTTCTCACCGATGAAGAGAAGGGCGCATTGCTGGAAGGCATCGAATCCGGCGAAATTGAAGTCCACTCGAGTAAGGGCCCTGGCTATGCAACGGTCACGCCGTTCGAGATCGGTCCCAGCTCACGCATTACGACGGACAGTTATCCGCGCCTGCAAAGCCTGAATCGCCAGTTTGCCGGTCGCATCGACAAACTCATCGAGCAATTGTTGAACACCGAATCGGAAGTCGAGTTTCAATTTCTGCGGACCGAAACGTTTAGTGAATTTAGTGAGCGGATTGACGGCTTGGCCATGTTGATCGAGTTTGAGCCGAAACCACTGCAAGGATCAGCGCTGATCAGCATTGATGCCGTCGGCGTCGAACTGCTGGTCGAGACATTCTACGGCGGCGACAGCGACGATCCGGCTCGCCAGGACGCCGACTTTTTCACGGCGGGTGAAATCAGCGTTGCGAACCTGTTTGCGAAAGTCGTCCTCAATGTAACCAGCGATGTCTGGAAACCGCTCGACAACTTTGACTTTGAACTCGTAACGACACACCTCAATTCCGGTGTCATCGAGTGTGTTGACGGAGGTGACGACGTCATTGCGGCTGAGTTCATGCTGCAGGTCGGTGACAAAACACAAACATTTCACATTCTGTGGCCCAACAGCACGGTCGCGCAGCTACTGCCGGTTTTCGACGGCCAGAAGCG
>JBCAZN010000133.1:0-6970 GCA_038533035.1 Pseudomonadota bacterium | reverse complement strand
TTTATGTTGAAGACTCGCGCGTCGAGCACTACGGAGAAAGTACTTTCGAGCCCCAAGAAGTACCGCATCACTAGCACAGGGTTCCTGATCAAGCCCCGGTCGTCCGCGGATGGCCGGGGCTTCTCTTTGCCGTATACTTGTCGCAATGTCGACGAATAGCATCAACGACCCTTACTCTACGGCGAACTTCCTGAGCTATGGCTGGCGCGGGAACGTGCCGCTGACCGTCGCCTTTTTCGCTTACTACGTCGTCGGCCGAATTCTTACCTACGGGCTCGCGTACCTCGCGTTTACGTATCTCGGCTTTTTCGGCTGGTTCCTCGGTATCGTCGTCTTGTCAGGATACTGGCTCTGGTCGCTGGTCGTATTGTGGCGCTGCGCTCACAACACACAGTACGCGGCGCTGTTCTATGCGGCTCGCGCGATCGTATTCATCGACATCCTCTATTCCATTTACAACCCACCGTTGTTCGCATTCAACAGCTGATTCGACGGCATAGAGTCGTTCATTGGCTAACACTTCAATGCAGATTAGAAAATACGATCCGGCAACGGATTACGCGGGTCTGCGCAATTGCATCGTGGCCTTGCAGGACTATGAGTACCGGATCGACGATCGTTTTCCGGATGGTGAGTCGATGGTTGACGACTACATCCCCGACATCATCTACCGCAGCAAACTGTATGAGGGCGATATTTTCGTCGCCGAGGTCGGCGCAGCAATTGTCGGCTACGCCATGGTATGGGCGCGCTTCAAATCCGGCGACGTTGAAGATGGCGATTTCGAATGCGGCTTGCTGGCCGATCTTGCGGTGCTGGAAGAGCATCGCGGCAAAGGCTATGGCAAGGCGATGATCGATTTTGCGGAGCAGTACGTGAGAGACAAGGGTGCGCGATATCTGCGGCTGGGTGTGATGGCCAAAAACACGGTTGCGCGCGAGCTTTATGAGCGACTGGGATTTACGGAGTGTCACGTCGATTTTGAGAAAGATCTGGCGAAGACGGAGTAACGAATGCAAGCGGTAATGAGCCTGGTCGGCATGGCGACCATCTTCGGGCTGGCCTGGCTGCTGTCCAGGAACCGCGGTGCGATTAACCGGCGCACGGTTGGCATTGCTTTCCTGATGCAGGCTGCGATGGGTGCGCTCGTGCTGTACCTGCCGTGGGGCGGGGTGGTGCTCGACAAGGTGGTGACAGGCGTGCAGTCGGTCATCAACTATGGCAATGACGGCATCGCGTTCCTGTTTGGCGACCGTATTACCGATTCGCTCGGGTTTACGATCGCGTTCAATGTACTACCCGTCATCATTTTTTTTGCGGCGCTCATGTCGCTGCTCTACTACCTCGGCATCATGCAAAAGGTGGTCGGCGTCTTCGGTGGTTGGCTGCACAAGCTGCTGGGTACGAGCGAGGCTGAGTCGGTCAGCGCGGTCTCGAATATATTTGTCGGACATACGGATGCGCCGCTGGTCGTGCGGCCTTATTTGAAACGCATGACGGACTCCGAGCTGTTCGCTGTCATGACAGGCGGCTGTGCAACGATTGCCGGTGCCGTGATGATGGGCTACTCGCAGATGGGGGTCGACCTCAAGTACCTGATCACAGCGAGCTTCATGGCCGCACCCGGCGGCCTGATGATGGCCAAGATCCTGATACCGGAAACCGAGCCGCATGATGATCTGCGGGTTGAGCAGGTCGACGAAGAAGATAAGCCGGTGAATGTCTTCGAGGCGATCGGCAACGGCGCCATGACCGGCTTGCAGGTGGCGTTGAGTGTCGGCGCGATGCTGATCGCTTTTGTCGGCCTGATCTATCTTTTGAACGGCCTGATGACGACGGTTGGCGGCTGGTTCGGCTACGAACACCTGACGTTGCAGTATCTGCTGGGTCTTGCATTTGCACCCATCGCGTACCTGCTCGGCGTGCCCTGGGCGGAGGCGTCCACGGCCGGGAGTCTTATCGGGCAAAAGCTCGTGATCAACGAATTCTTTGCCTACGTCAGCTTTGTCGAAATCAAGGATACGCTGTCTCCACACACGCAAGTGGTTGTTACGTTTGCACTTTGTGGGTTCTCGAACCTGGCATCGATTGCGATCCTCATGGGCGGTCTCGGCGCGGTCGTGCCGTCGCGCAAGCACGACATCGCCCGGTTTGGCCTTCGTGCGGTCATTGGCGGTACACTGGTTAACCTGATGAATGCAGCGCTCGCAGGGTTCTTTTTTGCCCTGCAGTAATACGGAGTAACCATGGCCAGGGCGATTATTCTTGTCCTCGATTCATTCGGCGTCGGCGCGACGGCCGATGCAGAAAAGTTTGGCGATGCCGGCGCCGATACGTTCGGTAGTATCGCGCGGGTGCGGGCCGAATCTGACGACGGTCCGCTGCAATTGCCGAATCTGGCGAAGCTCGGCCTTTATCACGCCAGCAAGGAAAGTACCGGTTCGTTCCCGGCGGGTGCAGATACCGACGTCGAAATCATTGGCGCGTACGGCCACGCGGCGGAATTGTCGAGCGGCAAAGACACGCCAAGCGGTCACTGGGAAATTGCGGGCGTGCCGGTACTGTTTGACTGGGGCTACTTCACCGGCAAGACCGATACGTTTCCGGATGAGTTGCTTGATGAGCTGATCTCGCGCGCTGATTTACCGGGCGTTATCGGCAACTGCCACGCTTCCGGTACAACGATCATTGCCGAGCTTGGCGATGAGCATGTACGAACGGGTAAACCCATCGTCTACACGTCGGCCGACAGCGTCTTCCAGATCGCGTGCCATGAGGAATCGTTCGGACTGGAGCGCCTTTACGAGGTCTGCGAAATCGCGCGCGAACTCGTCGACAAGTACAACGTTGGTCGCGTTATCGCGCGACCGTTTATTGGCGACAGTCCCGAGACGTATGTGCGCACAGGTAATCGCCGCGACCTCACGACGCCGCCGCACGCGCCTACCGTGTTGGACAAACTCGTCGAGTCGGGCGGTGATGTCATCAGCATCGGCAAGATTGCTGATATCTATGCGCACAAAGGGATCACGAAGAAGGTCAAGGCGAGTGGCAACGAAGCACTGTTCGACGCAACCCTGGATGCCGTTCGCGATGCGAGCGACCGCTCAATCGTTTTTACCAACTTCGTTGATTTCGACATGCTCTACGGCCATCGGAGGAATGCGGCCGGCTATGCAGCGGCGCTTGAGTACTTCGACCATCGCCTGCCCGAGCTACTCGACATCATGCAAGACGATGACCTGCTGATCCTGTGTGCGGATCACGGCTGCGACCCGACCTGGCCGGGTAGCGACCACACCCGCGAGCATATCCCGGTATTGGCGTACGGCAAGGGCGTGTCGCCCGGATCGCTCGGGCGCCGCGAATCGTTTGCGGATATCGGCCAGAGCCTGGCGGCGTATTTCGGGCTCGAGGCTATGGACTACGGGGCAAGCTTTCTGGACTAGCCATTCCTCCAGGAGTCCGCAACCCGTACCGCAATGACATCGCCTTCGGCAGTCTGGGTATCGCCCGAGTAAACGCGGCATTTGACGATCGTTTTTTTCTCGCCAACCTCTTCAATCGTCGAACGCAACACGATCTCTGCGCCCATCGGCGTAGGCGCGAGGTAGTTAACCGTGAGGCGGCCCGTCACGCACCAGATTTCAGGCGCTTCGCCGACGTCGCGGCCTTCCAGCTTGTAGTAATTGCTCAGTGCCGTGCCGACAGAATGGCAATCGATCAGGCTCGCGATGGTGCCGCCGTAAACGAACTGCGGCGGTCCGGCACACTGTTCGGGCTTCGGCGTGTAGCGGCACACGCATTCGTCACCGTCCCAGTGACTCTTGATCTGCATGCCGAGTTTGTTGGTTGCACCGCAGCCGTAGCAATTGTTGTTGGCCAGGCTGTCCTGGATGGCTGTCATTCAGAGGGCGCCGCTTTTGCGCTGCCCAGCCGCATGCCAAACCATGCACCGCCAACTATTCCTGCGATGCCAACGATGGCGACCCACAGCGGGTGCGGGATCGTCACCAGGTTGTACGCGGTGCCGGCGAGAATCAATCCACCGATTATGCATGCGAAGATTAGCGCCCTGGCGTTGCCGATTTTACTCGCAACCAGCGTGCCGCCGAACGCACCAAGTGTCCACGCCAGCACGACAGACAGGAATGCGCCAGCTGGTAGCGTCGATACATAACTACGCATAGCGTCGACGTCAGAGAAATCGAGGTCCGGCGGCGGCGGGAACATCGTATGCCCTACCATCTCCACGATCATGATAATGCTGCCGGCGAGTACTACGCCGACAATGCCTGCAAGAATGTTTTTTCCCATTGTGCTACCTGTTTCGTTCGTTTAGCGCCGCCTGGATACGGGCGGCAAGTGCGTTTGCCTCGCGGGCTACACGTTCTGTGTCGACTGTGAGCATTTCACGCTCTTTCATGAGCACCTTGCCGTCGACAACAACGGACGCAACGTCCTGCTCGTCACTGACGTAAACGAGGTGCGAGATGACGTCATACGTTGGTACATGATGCACGTCATCGAAAGCGACCTGGATGATGTCAGCCTGTTTACCGACTTCAATCGAGCCGACCTTGTCGCCCAGTCCCGCGGCCTCTGCGCCACCGCTCGTTGCCATGCGCAACACGGTTGCAGCTGAAAGCACGGTCGGGTCCATACGATCGACCTTTTGCAGGAAAGACGCGAGCCGCATCTCTTCCCACATGTCGAGGTCGTTGTTGCTGGCGGCGCCATCGGTACCAAGTCCGACATTAACGCCAGCTGCGAGCATTTCGGTGATCGGTGCAATTCCGGACGCGATCTTCATGTTGGAGGTCGGGTTGTGCACGACGCCGACGTTGCGCTCAGCAAGAATCGGAATTTCTTCCTGGGTTGGCCAGACCATGTGCGCCGCAATCGTCGGGCCATCGAAAAAGCCGATCGACTCGAACATGTGCACGCTGGTCGTGCCGTAGGTGTCCTGCGAGTACTGCAGTTCAAACGGGGATTCGGACATGTGAATGCTGATGCCGACGCCGTACTCGTTGGCCGCAGCTCGCGTCGCTGCAAGCTGCTCAGCATTGAGCGTGTAGTTTGCGTGCGGACCGAAGATGGGTGTGATGCGCGGATTGCGATCTTTCCAGCGTTCGATAAAGCCGATTCCCTTGGCTATCGAGTCGTCAGCATTTTCGGCATCCGGGCTGCGCTGGTCGATGACGGTTGCCGAGATCAACGCGCGCATGCCACAGGACTCGACGACCTCGGCAATTGTGTCGGGGTAGTAGTACATGTCGACAAACGTGGTCGTGCCGCCGCGGATCATTTCCCAGCATGCGAGTTCAGTACCGATACGAACGAACTCGGGGTCTACGAATTCGACCTCAGCCGGGAAGATATAATTTTGCAGCCAGTCCATGAGGGCGAGGTCATCGGCGACGCCGCGCAGCAGCGTCATAGCCGCGTGCGAGTGACCGTTGATAAGACCGGGCATGACAATTCTGCCGTTGCCCTCGAGCGTCTCAATGGCACGGTACGCTGTTGTTATCTCGTCGGCCGGACCCACAGCGAGGATGACGCCTTCATCGACGGCAACGGCACCGTTCTCATAAACATTGGCGTCGTTGTCCATGCTGACGACGTAGTCGCCAAGCACGATCAGGTCAATCTTGTTGTCGTCCTCATCGTTTGCAGCGGCCGCGTCCGGCGCTTCGCCCGAACACGCGCTTAACAGAAAAAGGCTGGCTAAACAGAGGGTTATTGTTTTCATTCTGGCTCCTGCTCCACTCCATTGTAGCAGGCAAAAAAAGAGCCGGCACAGGGCCGGCTCTTTATTCTGCAATGCAGTCAGACCAGGTTCAGAAGCGGAACTTGACGCCGAACTGGACGCGATACACCGATGGAATACGGGCGACCGCTTGATCCGGGACCACCGTTGCGGCCGTACCCTGGTACGACGCGTTCGGGGTAAGGACATACTGACCGTTCGTGATCGACTCAACCGTAGCGGGCGCGACGTTCGACGGTGCCGTGTAGGTATCTATGCGTCCCCAGCCATCGTTGAGCAGGTTGCCAACATTTTCGATGTCGAGGAACAGATCGAACGTCGTGTCATTCCAGGCCTTGATCTCTTGCTGGAAGCGCACGCTGAAAATATTGACCCAGTCGGACTCGCAGGCGTTGCGGCCAACGATCGAACCACGAGCGCTGGCCAGGCAGCCTTCCGAACTGATAAAGGTATCCAGGTCGGCGAGGAATCCGGCGTCACCCGTGATGAGCGGATCGCTGGGGCCTGTCGGTACGTACATGAGCTGCGAACCCGGGTTGTCGCCCTCGGAGCCAAAATCGGCGAGGAAGGTGCCGCCCCATGCAGAGCCGCCGCTGCCGAAAACGTAGCTGTAGTGACGGCCAGAGCGTCCGGCGTACACCATGCTGACAGACGACATGTTGTCGCCCCACAGCTCTTTCTGCCAGCGCAAGGTACCGGTGATGCGGTGTTCGACTTCGTAGCGAGAGGGTGCGATCTGGCCGTTATTAAGGTCCGTTTGCGGATCCATTGCAAAGGTCTCGAATCCGACAAAACGGTTATACGACCGCAGTTCATCAACATTTTGCCACGTGTAGCCGAGATCCATGTCCCAGGTGCTGCCGCCAACGGTTTCCCATGATTTCGACAGGCTACCCGTGATGATCGTGCTATCGCCAAGCGACGTATTACGAACAATGTAGTCACCGCCGGCCGTGAAGTCATAAATTGGACGACCATCGGGCGCGGTGTCTACGACGGATCGGCGAGCCTCAAACACGTCGTAGCCGTCTTTGACGTTTGAGAGGATGACATCGGCCGAAAGCAGCCAGTCATCACCAAACACGTACTCACCCCCGAAGCTGTACTTCCACGTGCTAAGGACCTCGAAATCCGGGTGCAGCGCGTCAACATCGACGTCCGGGTTGAAGCCGATGTACTGCTGCAGGTTGTTGTACGCCG
>JBCAZN010000132.1:0-6974 GCA_038533035.1 Pseudomonadota bacterium | reverse complement strand
GATTCAAATCGTATCGGTCGACGGAACTACCGCTGACCTGGTGATAACGATCAACGGCGTTGGCGGCATGCCCTCCGGCGACAACAAGGTCGCCGTCGTTGTCGATACGCTCGACACCGATACCGGTGAGTTGAGGTACGCGCTGGGTAGTGGTGGACCGCTTGCCGCCGGTCGCCTGGAAGCGAGAGTGATGAGGCTGGATGATACTGAGGGCGATGGGGATGCCTTTATCACCCTGTTTAACTCAGCCACCAATAATGCGGGTGCAATTCTTGATCTGCGTATCCGGGATAACAATTTTGAAGTAAGAAGCCCGAGTGGTATCGATACGTCCGCACTGCCGCATACGCTGGGTGCATTTATGGATGTCCGTGTCACCTGGGAGTATCCGGGTGGCGACACGACGCAGCTTCCCTCAGTCACGATTTCGGTGGATGGTGTCAGTCTTGCGCCGTTCACGCCCGCTAACAGCGCTACGGGTGGCGTGACGCACGTTGCATTCCGTATTGGCGACAATAGTCGTGTAGTAGGTCCGACCGGCAAGCTCACCGTCGATGACCTGGCCATCTACTCCGATACGGCAGGCTTTACCGAAGTGTTCTCGGATGACTTTGAGTCATACCAGGACGGTGATTCGCTGGACACGGACAATGCAGCTTCGCCGTACAACTCAAGCACATCTGAAGCGACCGTAGAGGTTATCGCTGGATCGAGCGGTCCCGGAAGTGCCGGCAATCAGCTCGCCGAGATTGTCGATACGATCGACACCGATACCGGTGAGTTGCGGTACGCACTGGGTGGCGCCGGCCCGTTGGCGGCTGGTCGCGTTGAAGTTGCGGTGAAAAGACTGGACGATTCATTTGGTAGTGCTGACGCCTTCATCACCTTGTTTAACTCGGCGACCAACAATGATGGTGCCATTCTTGATCTGCGCATCAGGGACAACAACTTTGAAGTTCGCAGTCCTGGCGGTGTCGATACGTCCACGCTGCCACATACGCTGGATAGCTGGATGAATGTGCTGATTACCTGGGCCTACCCCGGTGGCGATACGACGTTACTTCCGGTGGTCACGATCTCAGTGGACGGTGTTGCGCTTGCTCCATTTACGCCGGCGAACAACTCCATGGGTGGCGTTACACACGTATCGTTCCGCTTCGGTTCAAACAGTGCCACGCCGGGTCCGACCGGCATATTCAGTGTTGATGAACTGGGCATTTATTCCGATACCGATGGAATGACCCGGGTGTTCTCCGATGACTTCGAGTCATATCTCGAAGGCGATTCGCTTGACACGGACAATGCCGCTTCGCCTTATCACGGCAATACCTCCGAGGCGACAGTCGGAGCCGAAGGAGATGCGGCAGGCGGTCCCGGTACTTCTGGCAACAAGATTGCCGAGATTATCGATACGCTGGACACCGATACCGGTGAGTTGAGATATGCGCTGGGTTCGGGTGGTCCGCTTGCAGCAGGCCGCCTCGATGTAGCGGTGAAAAGACTGGACGATACGCTGGGAGATGGTGATGCCTTCATCACCCTGTTCAACTCGGCCACCAATAATGCGGGCGCAATTCTCGATTTGCGTATCCGGGACAACAATTTTGAAGTAAGAAGTCCCAGTGGAGTCGACACGTCGTCGCTACCGCATATGTTGGATACCTGGATGGATGTGTCCGTCACCTGGGAATACCCTGGTGGCGACACGACCCAGCTTCCGCAAGTTACGCTAACGATCGACGGCGTTAGTCTTGCTCCTTTTACACCGGCGAACAGTGCCACGGGCGGCGTGACCCATATTGCATTCCGCATAGGGGACAACAGCCGCATCATGGGGCCTACAGGCATATTCAGTGTTGATGAAATAGCGATCTACTCGGATACCGCAGGTACTGCAGAGGTCTTCTCAGACGATTTCGAGTCTTATCTGGATGGCGACTCGCTTGACACTGATAACGCTGCATCGCCTTACAACTCAAGTACGTCCGAGGCTACAGTTGGAGTGGAGAATTAAGATGTTTCAAATGCATAAAAAGAGCGCACTTTTGATTGCGGGCCTGGCCATAATTGCAAGCCCGGCGGTTCTTGCTCAAGAGAACGATCAATCCGCTAGCGAGGACGAAACGCTTGAGGAAGTCGTTGTTCTCGGCAGCAGGGGAACCATCCAACGCTCGATCGAGCTGAAGCGCAACTCCGTACAAATCGTTGATGGATTGTCTGCCGAAGAAATCGGTGACATTCCGGCGCTGTCGATTGGTGCGGCACTGGAAACCATTACGGGTGCCACGTCACACCGTGAGAACGGTGGTGCAACAGAACTTTCGGTCAGGGGCCTTGGCCCGTTCCTCGGAACGACCGTGATAAACGGCCGCGAAGCGACGAATGGCGGTGGTAACCGCGCCGTTAACTTCAGCATCTTCCCGTCCGAGATGTTCAACCAGGTTGCGATTCACAAAACGCAATCCGCTGAGTACATCGAGGGCGCGGTTAGTGGCCAGGTACACCTGGACACCAAGAAACCGCTGGATTACGGCAAGCGATTGCTGCAGGCAAACCTGAAGCTCGCGCACAGCCCCGATGAGACGGACATCGCTGGTGGTCAGGACTTCGGATCGCGCGCAACGTTTGCATACATCGATCAATTCGATTTCGATAACGGCGCTCGATTTGGCCTCTCGGTTGGCGTTCAGGCACGGGACGAGACGAATCCGGAGCAGGAATACCAAACCACGTCGGGTGGCGGTCGCCTGGAAGCCTGTGAGTTGAGCTCATTCAGTACCAGCGCGTTGCCAACGGACACGACCGGTCGCTGTCATGATGGATCTGGAGACGTCAGCAATGACGCGATCCAGGGCCTGATCGACGGAAATCCGAGTTACGGTACCGTCGGCGATATTCCGTTTGCCTATATCCCGCGGGACCATCGTTATCGCCAAAACACGACAAACGATGAACGTGAGGCGGTCTTTGCAAGTTTTCAGCTGCAACCCAATGATCGCCTGGATATCAACCTTGATTTTCAATACTCCGAACGCGACCAGCGGGAGCTGCGCAAGGATCTGCAATGGGGCAGCACGCAGGAAGACCTGTCGGCGCTAACGTCCAATCCGAACACAGGTGTCGTTTATTCTTCGATCTCTGAAACGACGATCCACTCGTACACGACAGATTTTCAGCGGCTTGAAGAGTACGAAGGCTACGGCGTCAATTTCGATTTCGCTGTTAACGATAACCTGAGTTTGATTGTCGACTACGCGTCGTCTGACACGGTACGAACCGAGACCGATGTTGAGCTTCGACTGGGTGCGACGGACAACAATCTTGTTGGCGGCAACGCCGATGACTTCACCGTTCGACTGGATACGAATCGCGGCAATGTCGCCCCGATCTCGACGATTCTTGACGACGGTGGCAACGGCTTCGAAGTGACGGACCCAAGCTACTTTAATGCAAGGAATCGTGGCCGGATTCGGGCACGCCAGGTCATTCGTGAAAATACGCTGGATGCCTTGCGCACAGACCTCGTCTGGGCGCGCGATTCCGGCGCCATCCACACGGTGAAAGCGGGTGTTCGTGTATCCAGTTTGGAGTACTTGTCGCTTGGCGGACTGCGAAACGCACCGGGCGAAAGCCTGTTTGAGGATGAAGATCTTGTCACGCCAAATGGTGGTGCCGACAACACATTGACAGACGCTGTCTTGGCAAATGTGCTGGCCTGTGCCGAGCAGAGCTTCCCGGAATCAGATTTTCTGTCAGATGTCAGGGACGGTGCACTCATCAACAACGCCGTTAGCGGTTCGTCAGTTAGCTCGTTTGCAACCTTCAACTACCAGTGCGCCGCCAATGCATGGCTGGCGAACTACGGTGGTTTGTCCGGAATACAGCTGCAAAACGGAATTACGTCGGGCACCAACGATGTCACAGAAGACACGACGGCGCTTTATGTTCAGGCGGACTTCGATACAGAGTGGGGCGGGCGTCCGGTAAGAGGTAACTTCGGCGTTCGTTACGTCGATACCGACATCACGTCGGTTGGCTACCGGGGTCCGATCACGGTCGAAGAGATCGACGGCGTCGGCTTCGTGGTAACGGAAGGTTCCACTGCCAACGGCTTCGAAACCGACACGCAGAAAAGCGACTACCAGGAAATTCTCCCCAGCTTTACGCTTATCGTTGACATCAACGACGACTGGGTCTTCCGTGGCGGAATCTTCAGGGGCATGTCGCGCCCGGATCCGAACGCGTATGGCAACGGTCGAACCATCCAGGACAACGACGTAACGAATGCATATACGACCCTGGCTGAAGCCGTCAACGGCATCGGTGCGACCGGCAACCCTTATCTGAGTCCCATTTTGTCGGACAACCTTGATCTCGGTCTGGAGTGGTATCCCAATCAGGATACGATGATCGCCGGCGCGATTTACTGGAAAGAGTTCAATGGCGGGTTCGAGAACGTCGCCCAGCTTGAAACATTCAATCTCGATGGCAACCAGGTCCAGGGATCGGTTGAAACTACGCAGATCAGCGACAGGGAAAGTACGCTGAAAGGCGTCGAGATTTCGTTGGCGCACTCGTTCGACTACCTGCCAGGGTTCCTGAGCGGCTTCGGCGGCAAACTGAGTTACAACTACGCGGATTCGGACTTCGAGTTTGAAGACCAGCACGGTGGTGATGGTGTGGACATTTCAGTGAACGCGGCAGGTGTGGTCACGGAAACGCCGACGATCGGCATTCTGCCACCCGCTAACCTGTTTGGTTTGTCCAAGCATGTGGGTTCGGTGCAAGTGTACTGGGGCAGTGACAAATGGAATGTTGAGGCGTTCTACAAGATGCGATCTCAGTATTTCCAGCAGTTTACCCGGGATACCCAAGGTCGGATTCGCTATACGAATACGAACCAGCGGCTGGACCTGAAGGTTCGCTACAAGGCGTGGGATAACGTTGACCTGACTCTGGAAGCCAAAAATATTCTGGATGAGCCGCGTATTGACTACCGCGGTATGGATGGCAACGTTTACCAGGCCCTTTCTTACGGACCGCGTCTCTTCTTCGGCGCAAGAATGAAGTTCTAGTTAGCGGAAGTTTGGTAATGCGAAAAGTTTTGGCGATCTCGGCGTTAGTTTTACTGTCTGTATCAGTGGCTAACGCCGAGAACCCGGCAGACAAGTTTGACCTTAAGTTCTGGAAGCTCACGTTGCCCACGGATGCAAATGCCGATGGCAAGGTCGACGAGATCAAGGTCGGCGCGATTCACAAGTACTCTCATCCGGATTTTTTCTATCTTGATGAGCACGGTTTTCTCGTTTTCACCGCGCCCAACAAGGCGGAAACGACCGCGAATTCGACGAACACTCGCAGTGAATTGCGCCAGATGTTCCGCGGCAAGAACACGAAGATCGGCACTCACGACCCGAAAAACAATTTCGCGCTGAAAGCACATACTGCGGCCAGGTCGTTCGCCGACATTGGCGGCATGCTGGACGCGACGCTTCGGGTGCTGCATGTCGCCAGGAACGCCAAGAACTCGATTAAGAGGCCCGCGTATTCAGTCGTTGTCGGGCAGATTCACGCGATCAAGGACCAGGCCGTAATCAAAAAAGGTGAGGGCTTCGGGTGGGGCAACGAACCCATCAAGATCTATTACAAGAAATGGCCTGACCACGACACCGGTTCGGTGTTCTGGACGTATGAGAGAAACCTGGCCACGGACAACCCGGACAGAACGGATATCGCTTATCCCGTGTGGGGCAACACCTGGGACAATCCCGACGACCCGGGCGAGGCGGGCATCGCGCTCGGCCAGTTGTTCAACTACAACATCAACCTGCACGGCAACATCATGTACCTCACGTTCAGAACGACCGATGCGTCGCGGACGGTGCAGTATGAGATCGACTTGTCCAACAATGTTGATGCGTACGGCAACGTCGACGAAAAAGACAACCCAAAGGGCTATTCGGGCGATGCAATGTACTTCAAGGCGGGCGCGTACAACCAGTGCAGTACGAAAGACCAGGATGGCGTGTGGTACGCAGGCTGTTCGGGTACCGGCGACTGGGCTACGGATAAAGCCAATGGTGACTACGCTTCCGTGGCATTCCGTCGCATAACGTTATCCGGATCATTCGATCCGAAGAAAAAGCCGTAGCAACCCCCACGAACTTACCTGTCAATAAGATGAACTATCGAGTCAGCCTGGTCGCCATCCTGCTCGCTGTTGCCGCTTGTGGCGGCGGATCAGGTGCGGGTGGCAATCCCCCGGCGCCACCGGACCCACCCCCGCCGCCAACGTCGTGCTCAGGCAATCACCTCATTAATGTTATTGCTGCCACGGATAACGGGCAGAGCAGTGCAGGTAATGGGCCAGAGCTGGCCGTGGATGATGATCTTGATCCGGCGTCACGCTGGGCTTCACCGGGTGACGCAATGACGATCACCTTTGACCTGGGCGTCCGCTACCTGGTCCGGGAGGTCGGAATCGCCTGGTTTGAAGGGGATCAACGCGTCGCCTCCTTCAGTGTGCATACGTCTGAGGACGGCACGAATTTTGAACCGCTGCTGACGAATCAACAGTCGTCAGGTACGACCCGGAGTTTCGAGCGCTATGACACCCCGGATACGCCAGCGCAGTACATTCGTATCGAAGCCTTCGGGAATTCACTGAATACCGACAACTCGATAGTTGAAGGCACAGCGTTTGGCTGTACGCTCGATACGCCAACGGCGGTATTTGAGAACGGCAATGCAACGCCTGCAAGCTTCGGGCTCGACCCGAATCAGCCGCCGGGATCAAACTTTGAACTGCTTAGCTGGAAACTGAACACGCCAGCGGATCTTGATGGCAACGGCATCTCGGATACAGCGAGTGAAACCGATCTCGATAACGGCTTTGCGGATGGGTTTTTCTTCACCGGCCCCGCCGGTGGGATGGTGTTTTATTCCACTATTGGCGGCGCTACAACATCCGCTGG
>JBCAZN010000131.1:0-6979 GCA_038533035.1 Pseudomonadota bacterium | reverse complement strand
GAGTGCAAGATCGGCATTATGCCGGGCTTCATTCACAAGCCGGGCCGGATGGCGTCGGCAGCGAACGGCGGCGGTACGTAAATCATGCTGACATCAGCGCCGGTTTCAGCAACGGCATCACGCATCGTATTGAATACCGGAACACCGAGGTGCTCCTCGCCGCCGCGGCCCGGCGTCACACCGCCGACCACCTGCGTGCCGTACTCGATGCACTGTTCGGTATGAAAAGATCCCTGGTTGCCGGTAATGCCCTGGCAGATGATCTTGCTGTCTTTATTAACGAGAACACTCATTATTCGATTCCGTCAGGAGCTGGACGCGACGGCTTTCTTGGCCGCGTCGGTCAGGTCTTCAGCCGCGATGATGTCGAGGCCACTGTTGGCCAGCAACTCGCGCCCCTTGTTTACGTTGGTGCCTTCCAGTCGCACGACGACCGGCACGCTCACGCCGACTTCCTTCACGGCGCTGATGATGCCTTCCGCGATCAGGTCGCAGCGCACAATACCGCCGAAGATATTTACGAGGATGGCTTCGACCGCGTCGTTGGAAAGAATCAGCTTGAATGCAGCCGCGACGCGCTCCGCTGTAGCACCACCGCCAACGTCAAGAAAGTTGGCAGGTTCACCACCGTGCAGCTTGATCAGGTCCATCGTTGCCATTGCCAGACCGGCGCCGTTCACCATGCACGCAATGTTGCCGTCGAGGGATACGTAGTTGAGGTCATGTTCAGCCGCTTTGCGCTCAGCTTCATCTTCCTGCGACGGGTCACGAAGCTCGGCTAAGTCTTTCTGCCGGAATAGCGCGCTGCCGTCGATGTTGATTTTGCCGTCAAGCGCGATGATGTCGCCCGCCTTGTTCGTGATCAGCGGGTTAACCTCGATCAGGCTTGCGTCGCAGTCCAGGTACAGCTGGTACAGTTTCTTGATCAGCGCACCAAACTGGCGCATCTGGTTCTTGTCCAGACCCAGGCCAAAGGCAAGCTGGCGGCACTGGTAGTCCTGCAGACCGGCATCCGGCGCGATGGCGATTGAAAAGATTTTCTCGGGCGTCTCGGCGGCGACTTTTTCGATATCCATGCCGCCCGCCGCGGATGCTACAAACGAGATGCGACTGACTTCGCGATCGACCAGCATCGAGAGATACAGCTCGCGATCGATCTCGGAGCCCTCTTCGATATAAACGACCTCAACGGGCAAGCCTTCAGGGCCCGTCTGGTACGTGACCAAGGTCATGCCGATCATTTCATCGGCATACTCGCGAACCTCGTCGAGGGTGCGCGCAAGCTTGACACCGCCAGCCTTGCCGCGACCGCCCGTATGGGCCTGGGCCTTGACGACCCACAGGTCGCCGCCAAGTTCTTCGGCCGCTTTCACAGCCGCGTCCGCCGATTCGGCCGGGATTCCACGCGGAACCGGTATGCCGTAGTCAGCGAACAATCGTTTCGATTGGTATTCGTGCAGATTCATTTTTTTGTCAGTCTTAAAAGCTGGCGAGGGGGATTTTTCGCAAAGGACGCGAAAAAGACCGGCGTATTTTGTCGGTTTGCGCGACCCATGTCCACAACAGCGCCACAATAGGTCTACAATTCGCGCATGGATCAGGTTGAGACCGACGCACCGTTAAAACGGACCCTGCGCAGCAGCCGCGAAGCGCTGATACAAAAGGCCATGGACGAGCCCGACCTGGGCCAACGCGTTCTGATCACGCTGAACGCCTTCCGCCTGCTGATTTCGGCGGCGCTACTCGTCATTTTCGCTGCCGACGTCGACCCACGCTTCTTCGGCGAAGCCAAGCCCACCCTGTTCGCGGCAACGGCTGCCGGCTACCTCGTGTTCGCAGTGCTGTCGGCTATTTCACTGCGCCAGCGCTGGGTACCGGAAAAAGTGCTCGGAACGGCCCAGCTCATCGCCGACACCCTGGCCATTACGCTGCTCATGCACGCCAGTGGCGGCATTTCCAGCGGCCTGGGCGGTTTACTTGTTATCTTCATTGGCGCAGGTGCGCTGGCGTTGCCGCTGCGCTATTCCGTCGTCATCGCTACCGCCGCCACCTTTGCGATTCTGGGCGAACATGTTTACACCCAGTTCTCCACGACATCGGTTCCTGCGAACTATCCAGCCGCGGGTATTTTGAGCGGCATCATCATGGCCATTGCGGTCGTCGTACAGCCGCTGGCGCGCCGCATTGCCGCAAGCGAGGAGCTTGCACGCCGCTTCGGTGTCGACCTCAAGAACCTCTCCGAACTCAACCAGTACATTGTGCAGCACCTGCGCGAAAGCATCGTCGTCGTCGATGCCGACGATTCTGTTCGCCTGATCAACAGCTCGGCAGCGCGCTTGATGAACACACCGAGTATCGCGCCCGGGACACCGCTCAATGACCTGTTCGGACCGCTGGCTGCGCACATCGGGCAGTGGCGGGAAGACATCGCCGAATCGTCCCACCCCGAATTCGATGTCGTGCTGGGCGGCGATAACGTGCGCATCACGGCGCACCTTGCGCCACTTGGAAAGTCGGGGCATCGCGACGGGCCGATCCTGATCTTCCTCGAAGACGCCAGCCTGATGAATGCGCGCGTGCAGCAATCAAAACTGGCGTCACTCGGCCGGCTCAGTGCCAGCATTGCGCACGAGATTCGCAATCCGGTCGGCGCGATGAGCCATGCCGCCCAGCTGCTCGGCGAGTCGCGCGGTCTGTCCGAGGACGACTTGCGCCTCACGGAAATCATCCAGACGCACTCCGGCCGCGTCAGCCACATCATCGACAATGTGCTGCAACTGTCACGCCGCGAGATGAGCCGGCCGGAAAGTCTCAATATCCGCAGTTGGCTCGCGGACTTCGCTGACGAGTTTGTGCGTACACACGAATTGCAGGAAGGTGAATTCACGATTGCGGACGTGCCGGACGACATCGAGGTGCGCATGGACCGCAGTCACCTGCGCCAGGTCATGTGGAACCTGTGCGACAACGCAGTGAAGTACGCCAGCGAGACGGGCGGCATCCTCGTCGAGGTCCAGGCAGGGCGAGTGCAGGGACACGGGCGCCCGTATGTCGAGGTGCTCGACTGCGGTCGAGGCGTGGATCCAGCCACCGCGGACAAGATATTTGAGCCATTCTTCACTGCCCGCAGCGGCGGCACGGGTCTCGGCCTTTATATCTCGCGGGAACTGTGCGAACTCAACCGCGCGACGCTCGCTTACCTTGACCGCCCCGGCGGAGGCAGTATCTTCCGTATCGTATTTGCCGATCCCGGTCGCTGGGATTCACAGGAAGAGACATGACGAAACCACAGGCGCTGGTTATTGATGACGAGCCGGATATCTGCGAGCTGCTCGCACTGACATTGGGCCGGATGGATATCGAGACCAAGATTGCGGCTGATGTCGCCGGCGCCAAATCGGCGCTTGGCAAAGCGTCGTTCGACATTTGCCTGACCGACATGCGCCTGCCGGATGGCGACGGTCTCGAGCTTGTGGACTGGATGCAGACCAATGCGGCGGGCACCCCGGTTGCCGTCATTACGGCGCATGGCAACGTTGAAACCGCGGTGCAGGCCCTCAAGCTCGGTGCCTTTGACTTCATCTCCAAACCACTCGATCTCGGCAATCTGAGAAATATCATCGAGAACGCACTGCGCCTCGGCTCGGCCGGTCAGCAGGAATCCCAGCTGCTCGGCGAATCGTCGCGCATGAGCGAGTTGCGGGACATGATCGACAAGGTCGCGCGCTCGCAGGCACCCGTGCACATCTCCGGCGAATCCGGCACCGGCAAGGAACTCGTTGCGAAACTCATTCACGACAGCGGGCCACGATTGTCCGGCCCGTTTATACCCGTCAACTGCGGCGCGATACCCGCGGACCTCATGGAAAGTGAGTTTTTCGGGCATCGCAAAGGCAGCTTTACGGGCGCCGTCAACGACAAGGCCGGCTTGTTTCAGTGTGCACAGGACGGGACATTGTTTCTCGACGAGATTGCTGATCTGCCGCTGTCAATGCAGGTCAAACTGCTGCGCGTGATTCAGGAAAAGAAAGTTCGACCTGTGGGTGCCGCGCAGGAAGACACGGTTGACGTGCGCATCCTGTCAGCGACACACCGCAACCTGAGCGACATGGTCGCAGACGGCGAGTTTCGCGAGGACCTTTACTATCGCATCAACGTGATTGAACTCAATGTGCCGGCCCTGCGGGATCGTGGCGGTGATGTGCTGTTGCTGGCCGAACACATCATGCGTCGCCTCGACGCCGACATTAGCCTCGCGGACGATGCGCGCGAGGCGCTGCTGCGATATTCGTTCCCGGGCAACGTGCGCGAACTCGAAAACATGCTCGAACGTGCCGTTACCCTTTGCACCAGCGGTGTCATTACCGAAGCCGATCTGCATATTCGGCAATCGTCGGCCGATACCGGCGCTGTCGCCGCGTTAAGCGGCAAGCTGGGCGACCAGGTTGAGGACGTGCAACGCCAGGCGATCGTCGAGGCACTCGAGAAAACCCGCTACAACAAGACGGCGGCCGCGAAGCTGCTTGGCCTGTCGTTCCGGCAGCTCAGATATCGCATCAAGAAGTTAAAAATCGAGTAACGGCGGGCTGACACAAACTGACAATTTTTGTCACTTTGTGACAGACGAGCGACAAAATCGGGTCGCTTTTGTCACCAAAACCGTACACCGCTTATCGTTACATCGGCGACGTTAATACATAAAAAACAATAACTTAGACCTTCTTACCTCAAGTTGGCATGGCGCTTGCTTTATACGTCGTACAGGCAATTTTGCCGTTTAAAGATAATGACTCACCTCATGGAGATGAAGAGATGAAGAAGCAACAAGGTTTTACGCTTATCGAACTCATGATCGTAGTTGCGATCATCGGTATTCTGGCAGCCATCGCTATTCCGGCTTACCAGGATTACACGATTCGCGCACAGGTATCTGAAGGTCTGAACCTCGCGGGTGGCGCGAAAGCCGCTATCACCGAGTACACGATGGACACGGGTGGCTTCCCGGGTGACAACACGGTTGCTGGTATTTCGGCTGCCGCTGACATCAACGGTAAGTACACGACGGGTGTATCGGTCGGTGCCAACGGTGTTATTACGGTTGATTACGGTAATGACGCTCACACGCTGCTGGCTCCGGGCGCACTGCGCATGACACCGACGACCAACGCTGGTTCGGTTGAGTGGGCTTGTGCCGGTTCGGGCATTGCTGACAAGCACCTTCCGGCTGCTTGCCGATAAGGCAGGGCTTAAGTCTAAAAAGCCCCGGCTCGCCGGGGCTTTTTTTTACCCGGCCTCTGAGAACAGGCACAGCAAGTGTGACCTGCATCACACTCCGGGAATACGTCGACCACAGTAAACCGCATCTCATTACGAATAAGTTACAATTAAGAGGTACGCGCTCAATGGCCACTAACATGCTAACAATCAGGAAAGACTCGGGCTTTACGCTCATCGAATTGATGATCGTAGTGGCGATTATCGGCATCCTAGCTTCCCTGGCCATATCCGCCTACCAGACGTACACGATTCGCGCGCAGATTGCTGAAGGCCTGAATATGGCCGCCGGTGCCAAGGCGCCGGTCGTCGATGCCTTCAACATGAACGGGCGGCCGCCGGCTGACCGGGTCGAAACGGGCATGTCGGCTGCCGCGACAGACTCCCGCGGAAAATACGTTGCGTCGGTGAACGTCGTCGACGGCCGCGTTGACGTCACGTTCGGCAACGACGTCCACGCGGATGTGTTCGGGAACACAATCTCATTCACGCCGTATCTGACGGTGTCCGGCGGTATCGTCTGGCGCTGCGGCGCAGCCGGTGTTCCTGCGGCCAATGCCGTATTGCTGACCGGTGGCGGCACGACGTCCGCGCACCAGCAGCCGACCGTCCCCGCGCGCTACCTGCCTTCGACCTGCCGCAGTTAGGCACCAGCGTGGCCGCATTCGGGCCCAAAATTGCCCCGTTCGGACCTAAATCGGGCGTTTTACTTAATCGAATTCCGTAACTGTGAACGGCCGCACAAAATCCAGTTGAATCGGGCACTTGGATCAGTGAGACTGTAAAACTCACAAAAGCATTACTGGCAGCGAGCCCCATGGCAGCAACCGCATCACAAACCAACCTGGCAGGCCTCCCGAGACGCCTGGTTCAGGACGGCATTGTCTCCGAGGAACAGCTCGAAACGGCGACTGAGGGTGCGAAAAAGGAAAAGCTCTCGCTGATCGCCTACCTCGTCAACGAGGAAATGGCGGACCCGCGCGCGATAGCCGTCGCCGCATCCCACGAATTTGGTGTGCCACTGCTGGATCTCGATGCTGTCGAGGTTGATCTCGAAGTCATTCGCGCGGTCGACCAAAAACTAATCAACAAGCATCGCGTACTGCCGCTGGTCAAGCGTGGCCAGCGCGTGTTCCTCGGCATCGCTGACCCGACTAATTTGCAGGCAATCGACGACATTCGTTTTGCTACGAGCCTGCGGGTCGACCCGGTCGTTGTCGAACAGGACAAACTCGAAGAACGCATCACCAAGGCGATCGAAGCCGTCGACACCAGCATGGGTGGCCTCGACGATGACGACTTCGATCTTGAAAACCTGGATATTGCGAGCGAAGAGGACGAGAACGAAGACGATCAGCGTGATGATATTGAAGACGCGCCGGTCGTTCGCTTTGTAAATAAAGTCCTGCTCGATGCGATCAAGCGCGGCGCATCTGATATTCACTTTGAACCGTATGAAAAGTACTTCCGCGTTCGTACGCGTCTTGACGGCGTGTTGTCGGAAGTCGCGCAGCCGCCAGTTGTCCTTGCAAACAAGGTTTGCGCACGCCTCAAGGTCATGTCGCGAATGGACATTGCCGAGCGACGCGTACCGCAGGACGGCCGTATCAAGATGCGCCTCTCCAAGAACCGCGCGATCGACTTTCGTGTCAACACATGCCCGACCTTGTTCGGCGAAAAAATCGTACTGCGTATTCTCGATCCC
>JBCAZN010000130.1:0-7041 GCA_038533035.1 Pseudomonadota bacterium | reverse complement strand
ATCCGGTGACCACGGTGCAGGCCGGGAAGTACTGGCGGAGTTCTTCGTTGGAGACCGAGTATTTCGCCTGCTTGTATTTTTCGAGCCAGAACGAGACGTCCCAGGGCTCAAGCTGAGCGCCGGCGAAGGCCGTGAGTTCCTCAAGCTCCTGCTCGGCCGCCGCGCGTGACTTGCTCGCGAGGTTCTGCAGAAACTTGATGACGGCCTCAGGCGTCTCGGCCATTTTCGTCGCCAATGAATAATGCGCATACGTCTCGAAACCGACGAGGTTGGACGCCTCGTGGCGCAGCGCAAGAATGGTTTCGATATTCTCGCTGTTGTCCCAGGCAGCGTTTCGGCCCTGGTCGGAGCCGCGCGTCGACCAGGCGCGATACATCGCTTCGCGCAGGGTGCGGTCATGGGCGTGCGTCAATACGGCGTCATAGGTCGGGTAGTCAAGCGACAGCAGCCATCCCGGCAGCCCGTCCTTGCTGGCCGCCTCGGCAGCGCGCGCGACCATTTGTTCCGGGATGCCGGCCAGCCGGTCCTCGTCAACAATGCGCAGCGACCACGCGTCTGAGGCATCCTGCACATTGTGCTCAAACGCCGCTTGTACTCGCGCGAGCTCCTGCATGATTGCTTTGAAGCGCTGCTTTTTGTCTTCAGCGAGATCGACGCCCGCAAGATGGAAGTCGCGCAGTGCGTGATCGACGGCGCTGCGATGCGACTCGCTGGCATCGGGCGGTAGTGTCTCACCGACAGAGGCGTAAGCACGCTGCAGCCGCAGGTTCTGTGAAATTTCGGTGCCGTGCTCGGTCAGCAGAGGCAGCGCTTCCTTGTAGGCTTCACGCCACTCCGGCGATCCAAGTACACTTTGCAGGTGACTGACCGGTGACCAGACCCGGCCGAGTTCATGCTCCATGAGCTCAACCGGCACGACCAGCGAATCAAAGTCCAGGTCCGAGTCACTCTCAAGCAAAGCATCGAGTTTTTCGCGGTGGTCGGCGATCAACTGCTTGATGGCTGGTAGTACGTGATCCGGCGTGATGTCGCGGAAACGAGGCAGCGATGTAGTATCAAGCAGCGGGTTTGTCATTGAAGTATTGATATCCTCTTATAGCGTCGCATATTAACACAGCGTCGCAAGGTCGACGGCTTTCCTTAACCGTCTTTAACGCGGAGAAAAAATTGACACAACATTTCGACTTGCTGGTCATCGGTGGCGGCAGTGGTGGAATCGCACATGCGCGGCGCGCAGCCGAGTACGGTGCCAACGCAGCGGTCATTGAGTACGGTCCGCTGGGCGGTACCTGCGTGAACGTGGGATGCGTGCCGAAGAAGGTGATGTGGTACGCCGCGCATCTGGCTCACGAGATGCATCATGCACGCGACTACGGCTTCGATGTCGATGTCAACGGTCATGACTGGGCGAAGCTGAAGTCGGGACGGGACGCCTACATCAAGCGATTGAACGGTATCTACGAGCGCAATCTCGACAACAGTGGCGTTAGCTATCTGCAAGGCGCAGGACGGTTTGTCGATGCGAAGACGGTTGCCGTTGGTGATACCCGCTACACGGCGGATCGCATTGTTATTGCGACCGGCGGTCAGCCGATCGTCCCGGATATCCCCGGCGCCGAACACGGCATTACGTCGGACAGTTTCTTCGAGCTCGAGGAGCAGCCGCAACGGGTGCTCGTCGCAGGTAGCGGCTACATCGCCGTTGAACTGGCGGGTGTGTTTAACGGTCTCGGCAGCGATGTCCAGCTCGTGGTTCGCAAAGACAGCGTGCTGCGCAGTTTCGATTCGATGCTGTCCGACGAACTGATGCAGGCGATGCGTGCCAGCGGTATCAAGCTCGACACAGGGGTTACGCCTGAGTCGCTCGAACGGACCGGCGATGGCCTGGTACTGCATGCCGCGGATGGCCGCAGCTACGGACCGGTTGATGCCGTGCTCTGGGCGGTGGGCCGCTCACCGAATTCGCAAAACCTCGACGCTGAGAATGCGGGCATTCATATGGACGAGCGGGGCTTTATTCCTACGGACAAATTCCAGCAGACCAATGTCGAACACATCTTCGCACTGGGTGACGTCACCGGGCGCGATGCACTCACGCCGGTTGCTATCGCGGCCGGCCGACGCCTTGCAGACCGTTTGTACGGTGGTATGGACGGCCGCCATCTCGACTACGAGCTGATACCAACCGTGATCTTCTCGCATCCGACCATCGGTACGATCGGAATGACGGAAGCCGCGGCGCGCGAGGAATACGGCGACGATGTCAAGGTTTATACCTCGGGATTCGTTGGCATGTACTACGCGCTCGGCGACGACAAGGTGAGGTCGGCGATGAAATTGATCGTCACGGGCCCCGACGAGCGCATCGTCGGAATGCACATTATCGGCGATGGTTCAGATGAGATGCTGCAGGGATTCGCCGTGGCAATTCGCATGGGTGCGACCAAGAAGGACTTCGACGATACGGTTGCGATTCATCCGACCAGCGCGGAAGAGCTGGTCACTATGCGGTGATCGACATCTGCTTGAGGACAGGCGCGGTGTCGGGACGGATGCCGCGCCAGATGTTGAACGACTCGGCAGCCTGTTCGACCAGCATGCCCCAACCCATCACTGAATTACTGGCGCCGTGTTCACGGGCCCAAAGACTAAACGGCGTCGGCTTCAAACCGTAAGAGAGGTCGTAGCAAAACGTCCGGTCAGAAATCGCCGCGGCCGGGTATGGTGGCGTTTCACCCTTAACGCCGGCCGAAGTTGCGTTAATGATCAGGTCATAAGGGTCGGTAACCGGAACCATGTTAAAGCGACACGCGGTGACGTTGCCCGATGCGGAGAAGTGGTCGGACAGCGCCTGTGCGCGGCCCAGTGTCCGATTTGCAATGCGAATAATATTCGGCTGCATCTCGAGTAACGGCCCCATGATGCCGCGGGTCGCACCGCCTGCGCCCAGGATCAGGATGTTGCTGTTTTCGATGCTGACGCCGAGATTAACGGCGAGGTCACGCAGCAAGCCGATGCCGTCGGTGTTGTCACCCTGGATCTGACCATCCTTGAACGACAACGTGTTGACCGCACCGGCGGTCGCGGCGCGTTCACTCATCGAGTCGCAAAGCTTTGCAACCTCACCTTTGTGCGGCACCGTGATATTCAGGCCCTTGCCACCGGTTCGTTGAAACTGGCGTACGGCGGCTTCGAGCTTTTCCGGCGAGACCTGCAGCAACTCATACTGCAGGTTCTGCTGCGTCTGCAGGGCAAAAAGTTTGTGAATTACGGGAGATCGGCTATGGGACACCGGGTAGCCCATGACACCGTAGCGGTCGATCGTTGTTGTTAATTCTTCTGTCGCCGCGTCGCTCAACGAGTTACTCCGCCAACCAGCGTGCTACATCCATCGCATAATAGGTCAGGATGCCGTTCGCGCCGGCACGCCTGATGCTGAGCAGTGCTTCGAGTACGGTTTGTCGCTCATCGAGCCAGCCATTCTGCGCAGCAGCCTTAAGCATCGCATATTCGCCACTCACCTGGTAAGCAAATGTTGGCACACCGAACTGGGTTTTCACCCGGTTGACGATATCGAGGTAGGGCAGTCCGGGTTTGACCATGACGAAGTCGGCACCCTCGTCGATGTCGAGAGCGACTTCACGCACGGCTTCGTCCGAGTTTGACGGCGCCACCTGGTAGGTTGATTTGTCGCCACCGCCGAGGTTGGCGGCCGAACCCACGGCGTCACGAAACGGGCCGTAAAACGCGGACGCAAACTTCGCCGCGTAGGCCATGATCAGGGTATTTGTATGCCCGGCATCCTCGAGTGCCGCGCGAATTGCGCCAATGCGGCCGTCCATCATGTCGGACGGCGCCACCATGTCCGCTCCCGCTTCGGCGTGTGACAACGCCTGGCGCACGAGCATGGCGACGGTGTCGTCATTGAGCACGTAACCGCTGTCGTCGATGATGCCGTCCTGGCCATGCGTGGTGTACGGGTCGAGCGCGACGTCTGTGATGACGGCGAGGTCCGGCAGCTCGCTGTTGATCGCACGAATCGTGCGCTGTACGAGCCCGTCGGGACTGCAGCATTCCGCGCCGTCGAGTGACTTCAGTTTGTCGTCGATAACCGGAAACAGTGCGACGGCCGGGATGCCAAGGTCTTGCGCTTCGGTCAATTCCAGCAACAGGTTATCGATGCTCTTGCGACTGATACCCGGCATGGATGCAATTGGCTCGTCGGCCACTTTGCCATCGAGCACGAAAACCGGGTATATAAGGTCATCGACGGACAGTACCGTTTCGGCAGCAAGTCGCCGCAGCGCATCCGTGCGGCGGGCGCGCCGCAAGCGCGTGCGGGGGAACTGTCCAGGGGCAGAGACACTCATATCGAACTAGCATAAGAAGACTAAGTGCTTATTTTCTCAGTATTTTCCGCACGTTTCCATGTCTTGATCACAGATTTGCTCAAGATTCGTAATAAATGCCAATGGGGGCCGGTCATCTCGTATGAACAGTAGCTTGGAAGCGCCTGGCCGCAGACGACGTTTCGACAGACTCGTCGCGGTCTTCCACCAGGACATGTTTCGCTACGCCGCGTGGCTGAGCCGGGACAGGTCCATCGCGGAAGACGTTGTGCAGGAGGCCCTCTTAAGGGCCTGGAAATCCCTGGACGCATTACGTGACGATGATGCGGCGAAACCCTGGCTACTGACGATCGTGCGCCGGGAGAACGCTCGCTTTTTTGAGCGCCGCCGCCTGGAAACGGTCGACATAGACAACCTGACGGCGTCGCAGTCGGCATTACTGGCTGAAGCGCCAAATGAAGAGCTCGCAGATTTGCGGGAAGCAATCTACGGGCTCGATGACGATTATCGCGAGCCGCTGGTGCTGCAGGTCCTGATGGGCTACAGCACTAACGAGATCGCCGAGCTGATGGGGCTCAAACAAGGTGCGGTATTGACGCGCCTGCACCGGGCTCGACTGAAGCTCAAGGATGGAGCGGCGAAGGAGGCGAACTCATGAGCCGCGATAACGAAACAATGCAAGAAGATGATCTGAACAAATTGATGAATGACGACCCGGCTTTCGAGGCGAAGCTCGCGCAGGCGATGCAGCTCGATGTTCCGGAGCTCGACATGCCTGAGCTGCCCGATATCGATGCCGCGAATGTTGTGCCGCTCGGCCGTGGCCCGAAGAAAATGATGTGGTTTGCGATGGCGGCCACCGTAGCGCTGGCGGCATTCCTCGGTTTTCAGGTGGGTAACAACGAGCTTGGTGGTCATGGCGAACACAGCAGCGGCGGGACGCTCGAGGAGCAGGTCCTGGCGCACCTGGATGGTGAGCCAGCCTCGTACCGGATAACCGATGAGCGGGTACCTGATGACCAGCTGGTCAAGGTGGTTCCGGCAAACCTTGCAACTATGAATCACGATGCGGGTCTCATCACGTACGCGATGAGTTGCCACATCAATGGGAAAGATGTTCCGCACCTCGTCGTACAAGGGGAAAAGGGACCTATAACGATATTGCTGATGCCGCACGAGAAGGTTGACGGGACGCGTGAGCTCGAGGGTGAAAACATCCACGGATTCATTATTCCGGTTGGCGACGGCAGCATCGCGATCGTAGGCGGGAAAGGCGAGGCCCTCGATCGTGTTCGGCAGAATGTAGTGGATTCAGTCAGCTGGAGTACGTGAGCCAGCGCTGAACAACGAACGCCCGGTCCTGGGCAATTTCAGTAGGAGAGTGAAGAGATGTCAGAGAAGAAAATTGTAAAGCCAGTTGCACTGGCAGTAGGCGCAGCGTTGGCCGGATCGTTCGCAATCGGGGGCGCGGTAAACGCTGACGTTGCAGAGAATCCGTTCGAAATGTCGACGCTTGCCGTTGGCTACATGCTCGGCGAAGGCGAAGGCTCTTGCGGCGAGGGATCATGCGGCGGCGACAAGGAAGGCGAAGGCTCTTGCGGTGAAGGTTCCTGCGGCGGTGACAAGAAAGGCGAGAAGGAAGGCGAAGGCGCCTGCGGCGAAGGTTCTTGCGGCGGTGCTGACGAGAAAGAAGGTGAAGGTAGCTGTGGTGAAGGCTCTTGCGGCGGCGACGCTGACAAGGATGCTGAAGGCAGCTGCGGCGAAGGTTCCTGCGGAGGTTCGGTCTAAGACCCCTGCACGGCAATTCGCTTGAAACAAAGGGCCCGCGCAATTGCGCGGGCCTTTTTTGTTGTGCCGCATAGATTCTCAGGCTGCACGACCAAGCGAGCGTTGCTACATTTCAAGCTCGAACCAAGCGGAACCAGGCCATGACGAAAGCAGTGACGCGTTGCAAATGGGCCGAGGGCGTCAGCCTCGACTACATCAAATACCACGACACGGAGTGGGGCGTGCCGGTCTGGGATGATCAGACTCAATTTGAGTTCCTGATTCTCGAGGGGGCGCAGGCGGGACTAAGCTGGTCGACGATCCTGAACAAGCGTGCGGGTTATCGCAAAGCATTCGCGGACTTCGATCCACAAAAGGTTGCGCGCTTTACCGAGAAGCGCGTTGAAAAACTCCTCGAAAATCCGGCCATCGTCCGCAATCGTCTAAAAGTGCATTCCGCCGTCAGCAATGCAAAGGCTTTTCTCGAAGTACAAAAGGAATTCGGGACTTTCTGCGACTACATCTGGGGATTCGTCGGCGGCAAGCCTCTCCAGAACGGTTTCAAGAAAGACGGCGACGTGCCGGCGACATCGGCCGAATCGGACGCACTTTCAAAGGACCTGAAAAGGCGCGGTTTCAAGTTTGTGGGCAGCACCATCGTGTATGCACACATGCAGGCAACGGGGATGGTGAATGATCACGTAATGGGCTGTTTTCGTTATAAAAAATGCAAGGCGCTGGCCAGGAAATAGCGCGTTGTGCGCTTGCAATCCGGGCGGCCGCGGTCGAATATCGGGTGATCCTCTAAAAGCAAAATAAAGGATCCGACATGTCCGATCTGATCGAGAGTAAACCACCGTTCTGGTATTACGCGGTGGCCGGGTTTTTCCTGTTTTTTAATGTCGTCGGCCTGATGCTCTACTAC
>JBCAZN010000129.1:0-7111 GCA_038533035.1 Pseudomonadota bacterium | reverse complement strand
ACCATCAACGCTGATCATCCATACGTGCAGTCCATCATCGTCGATAGTCTCGACCACCTGCATAACAACATTGGGTTCGACGGTTTCCGCTTTGACCTTGCCTCGATTCTTGGCCGCCATGCCCACGGCTTCTCGACTTCGCATCCGTTACTCGACAGCATCAGTAACGATCCACGCCTGCAGACCGCAAAGCTCATTGCCGAACCCTGGGACCCGGGTCCGAGCGGCTACCAGCTCGGTCACTTTCCCAAAAGGTGGGCCGAATGGAATGACCGCTACCGCGACGCGGTACGACGATTCTGGCGCGGTGATGATGGTCTGAGTGGCGCCCTCGCCCGACGCCTGCACGGCTCGTCGGATATTTTCGAGAGCTCCGGTCGCACACCGCATGCCAGTGTCAATCTCATCACGGCACACGATGGCTATACGCTGGCGGATGTCGTTGCGTTTGAGAAACGCCACAACCATGCCAACGGCGAAGACAATGCCGATGGCCACCGCCATAATTTCTCGCGCAACTACGGTGTTGAAGGTGACACGGACGATCAGGAAATTCTGAACCTGCGCCGCCGCCAGCGCCTGAACATGCTGGCAACCCTGCTGCTGTCGCAAGGCACACCGATGCTGCTGGCGGGCGACGAATTCGGCCACTCGCAGGCCGGCAACAACAACGCCTACGCGCAGGACAACGAGACGACCTGGCTGAACTGGGGATTGATCGAAGAGGATCCCGGATTTCTTGATGACGTCAAAAAGCTGATACATCTTCGTCGCTCCACCCCGCTCTTGAGAATCGACCAGCACGTGCATGGATCTGACGAAGATTCAGCCATTCGATTCGAGTGGATCAATGCGGCAGGTGCCATGAAGCAAAGCGAAGAATGGGCGGGCAGTCGCGCTTTTACCGTGTTCATTGCGCAGGGCGCGCAAGCCGCAGCGATTGTAATCAATGGCCTCGAGGCCGCAATGGATGTGCGACTGCCCGAGCCGGAACGACACTGGAGCGTCGCGTTTACAAGCAGTGAACTGCCAAACGACGATGTGCCAACCGGCGTGCTACCGATGCAGGGCTATTCGATTGCTTTGTTGTTGTCGGGCGATCCGGTCTAGACAACAAGCGGCGTCGCCGTCGTATATTTAATGCGGCGCAATACAAACGTGGAACTTGCCGAGCGCACCGCCGGGTGTTTCAGGATCTGCGAGTTGAGAAAGTCGTTGTAGGCATCCATGTCGCGGACAACAACCTGCAATACATAGTCTCGGTCGCCGGAAACCGAAAAGCATTCGGTCACTTCCGGTAGCAACGCAACGTGACGTTCAAAACTCTCGCGATTCTCGTCAGTGTGTTCGGTCATCGCGACCAGAAGCAAAACCTGAATAGAAAATCCGGCTTTGCGCGGATTCACGAGCGTCACCTGTTTTTCGATCAGCCCTGCCTCCTCGAAGTCGCGAATGCGCCGCCAGCACGAGGTCCGGGACATGCCGACGAGTTCGGCGAGCTCACTCTGGTTGCGGCTCGCGTCGCGCTGCAGCTCGTTCAGTAGCAGCTTGTCCTGTCGGGAAAGCTCGATAGGGCTCATTGCTCACCTTTGAAATATATTTGAAACATATGTTTCTATTATAAGCGATATATAGCGCATTTTGGACTCCTATTTTTAGAAAACCGCGCATACTGTCGAGAACAGCTGTATGACAGAGGGTATAGACATGGCTGATCTTTTTGAAAACCCGATGGGTCTCGACGGCTTCGAATTCGTCGAGTTCGCGGCACCCGACCCGACGGTGCTGGAAGACGCGTTCAAATTGCTTGGCTTCACCCGAGTGGCGAAGCATCGCTCCAAGGACGTCACGCTGTGGCGCCAGGGCGGCATCAATTTCATCATCAACAACCAACCCAAGAGCCACGCCTACTATTTCGCGCGCGAACACGGTCCGTGTGCGTGCGGTATGGCGTTTCGCGTACGCGACTCGCACCATGCATACAACCGCGCGCTCGAACTGGGCGCAGAACCGGTGGAGATCGAGGCCGGACCCATGGAACTCCGACTGCCCGCAATTAAGGGTATCGGCGGTGCAACGGTCTACCTGATTGATCGCTATGCAGACGGCACCTCGATCTATGACATCGACTTCGACTTTATTGACGGCGTTGACCGTCATCCGGAAGGCTGCGGCTTCAAGGTAATCGACCACCTGACACATAACGTCTATCGCGGTCGCATGCAGTACTGGGCGGACTACTACGAGAAGCTCTTCAACTTCCGTGAGATTCGCTACTTCGACATCAAGGGCGAGTACACGGGACTGCTGTCGAAAGCGATGACGGCGCCCGACGGCAAAATACGAATCCCCCTTAACGAAGAAGCCTCCCAGGGAACCGGCCAGATCGAGGAGTACCTCATGGACTTTAACGGCGAAGGCATCCAGCACATCGCGTTTTCGTGCGACAACCTGCTGGAGTGCTGGGACCGCCTCAAGGCACAGGGCCTCGAGTTCATGACGCCGCCGCCGGATGCCTACTACGAAATGCTCGAAGAACGCCTGCCGGGTCACGGCGAACCGGTCGACGAATTACAGCCGCGCGGCATATTGCTGGACGGCACAACCGAGGGCGGCGAGCCGCGCTTGTTGCTGCAGATCTTTTCGGCGAACATGGTCGGGCCGACATTTTTCGAGTTTATCCAGCGCAAGGAAGACGAAGGCTTCGGCGAAGGCAACTTCAAGGCACTGTTTGAATCGATTGAGCGCGACCAGGTCGCGCGTGGCATCGTCAACACGAATGCCTGAGGAGCAACACATGAACCTGAAGCGCATCCACCACGTGGCCTATCGTTGCAAAGACGCAAAGGAAACCGTCGAGTTTTACCGCCGCGTGCTGCACATGGACTTCACGGTCGCGTTTGCCGAAGACCAGGTGCCGTCGACCAAGGAACCGGACCCCTACATGCACGTGTTTCTCGAGTGCGGCATGGGCAACGTTATTGCATTCTTCGAACTGCCGACGCGAGCGGAAATGGATCGTGACCACAACACACCGCAATGGGTGCAACACATCGCGTTTGAAGTCGAAAACTACGACGCACTATTGGCTTTCAAAGAACACATCGAGTCCGAAGGCGTTGACGTACTCGGGCCGACCAATCACGGCATTTTCCAGTCCATCTACTTTTTCGACCCGAATGGCCATCGCCTGGAGCTGGTCGCCAACACGCACACGCAGGAACAGCTCGACGAGTTGAAGCGCGTTGCGCCCGCAATGCTCGAAGAATGGAGCCAGACCAAGAAAGCACCACGACACGCGTCATGGCTGCACGAACTCGAATTTACAGGATAAATGAATGAAACTTGCTTCACTGAAAAGCGACCGTGATGGCCGCCTCGTCGTGGTTTCCCGCGACCTGTCGCGCTGCCTGGCCGTCGACGCGTACCCGACGCTGCAAGCGGCACTCGACGACTGGGCCAACGCGCGCCCGCAACTGGAAGCCGTTGCCGCGGACGTCGAAAACGGGGCCGGCGATGCATTCGACCAGGCCGCCTGCGATTCGCCGCTGCCGCGCGCTTACCAATGGGCTGACGGCTCCGCGTACGTGAACCACGTTGAACTCGTTCGCAAAGCGCGTGGTGCAGAATTACCGGAGAGTTTCTGGACCGACCCGCTCATGTACCAGGGCGGTTCGGATTCGTTCCTCGGGCCGCGCGACAATATCCCCGTTGCCGATGAGGCCTGGGGCATCGATTTTGAAGCTGAAGTCACCGTCGTTACTGACGATGTACCGATGGGCGTGTCCGCAGAGGACGCGCTCGGTCATATAAAGCTCATCATGCTCGTCAACGACGTATCGCTGCGCAACCTGATTCCCGGCGAACTCGCCAAGGGCTTCGGCTTTTTCCAGTCCAAACCGTCGAGCGCGTTTTCGCCCGTCGCCGTCACGCTCGACGAGCTCGGCGATGCCTGGCGCGATGGCAAAGTTCACCTGCCGCTGTTATCGACATTGAATGGCAAGCTCATTGGCAAGCCGGAAGCCGGTGTCGATATGACGTTCGATTTTGGCCAACTGGTCGCGCATGCCGCGAAGTCACGTCCACTGTGCGCCGGCAGCATTGTCGGTTCGGGCACGGTCTCGAACCTGCTGGACGGTGGACCCGGCAAGCACATCGACGACGGCGGCGTTGGCTATTCGTGTATTGCCGAGATTCGGACGATCGAGACGATTCAAAACGGCAAACCGGGCACCTCGTTCATGCAGTTTGGTGACAGCATTCGCATCGAAATGAACGACGCCAGCGGCGAGTCGATCTTCGGTACTATCGACCAGGTTGTCGAAAAATACGCAGGCTAGGCCTTGATTACACTTTACAGCTACTGGCGCTCGACCGCGGCATATCGCGTCCGGCTCGCACTGAATCTAAAAGATCTCGACCACGAGATAGTGACAGTGTCTCTCGCGCCGGGCGTTTCAGAACATCGCCAGGAGCCGTACCGCGCGAAGAATCCGCAGATGCTCGTGCCGTTTCTCGAAGACGGAGACGTCGCGATCGGGCAGTCGATGGCGATGCTTGAGTATCTCGAGGAGACCTACCCCGACGTACGGCTGCTGCCGGCAGAACATCCGCTTCGAAGCCGGGTGCGCGCCTACTGCAACATGATCGCCTGCGATATGCACCCGGTCATGAACCTGCGCGTGCTGCAGTACATTAAAAAAGAGTTTGACACGGACCCGGCAGCGCATTGGTATCCGCACTGGATTAATGAAGGGTTCAAGGCGTTGGAACAGTTAACCAGCGACGGCCCGTTCGTATTCGGTGAAGAGCTCACACTGGCCGACTGCCTGCTCGTGCCGCAGATGTACAACGCACGTCGTTTTAACGTGGCGGTCGATGACTACCCGAAACTCGTTGCCGTGGTGAACCACTGCAACGAGCTCGAAGCCTTCAAAAAAGCGTTACCCGAGAATCAGTCTGACGCAGACTGAGCGGCCGCGAGACTTGCATCGCTAGTAGTCATAGGCGGCCAGTTTGGCCTGGTTCTCGTTCTTCCACTCAGTGACAAGCGCAGTGGCTTCGTCCAACTGTTCTGCGCTCATTTGCGGTGCAATCAATTCAATCTTGGCGGCCGCGTCCAGGTCGTCCAGCATCGCAGCGATCGAGAACCACTTGTAAGCGACGACCGGATCGTAGTTGTCAGAAAAATCCATCGCGTAGTAGCGACCGACGGCGGTCATCGCCTCTGCAACGCCGCTCTCGGCGGCGAGTGTGAACAAACGAATGGCCTCCGCTTCATTCATCTCAACACCCCAACCGTTCTGGTGCATCACGGCAAGATTGCTAAGCGCCTGGCCATGCCCCTGTTCGGCCGCCAGTCCGTACCAATTAAGCGCTGCAGCATCGTCCATCATCACACCGAAGCCGTTACCGTACATCTGGCCGAGGCCAAACTGCGCGTTGGCGTCGCCCGCTTCCGCAAGCGGCTGCCAGATGGCGAGCGCCTTCTCGTAGTCGAGGGTGTTGAAGGCCTCCAGGCCGGTGTCATAGTCATCGGCAAGGAGACTGGAGATGGGCAACAGGACCAGCGCCACCAGCATCAGGCAGGACTTGTGCATCTGACTCTCCCTTATGTGGCGCAAATGCGCCAGAGTCATCTACCCAGTATAGACCTGCCAACGCCGCTTGCGGGAAATCCGGGGATTCACCTACTGGCGTGATTCGCTGCGTTTAGCGCCAATCAGAACTCAATCGTCATCGACAACCGGGCATTCAGGGGTTCACCCGTTGAGATATTGTCGTTGCTGTGCGCATCCGGGTAGTAGTCTACGTCGAGCAGGTTTTCGATGTTGAGCTGCATGCGCATTGTGTCGCTGAACGTGTAGTAAACGCCTGCATCGACGCGCGTAAAGCTCGGCACTTCGACGGAATTGTCTTCACGTACGAAGAAACTGTCCTGGTACGTGGCTCCTAACGCCAGTCCGAATGCGTCATTGACGGCGTAGTTACCCCAGACCGAGAACATGTTGTCCGGCGTCTGGCGCGTCGCGTTGCCGTTATTGCCACTGCCATCCGCAATCTGCACTTCGCCATCGAGCCGCGCGTAACCGGTGGTCAGCGAGAAGTTCTCCGTGAGATTGCCGGCCAGCTGAATTTCAAAACCGCTCGTCTCGGAACCCTCGACGACAATTAACTGCGTCTGGTCTTCAGGGTCGATCGACGTGTAGCTTTCCCGCTCAAGATTGAAGACGGATGTCGTCAGGCTCAGGTCCGGGCGCAGGTCCCACTTCAGGCCGACTTCCTTGTTTTCGAAAAACTGTGGACGCGTGCTCTCCGAATCGAGGTTCAACGTCAGGAACTGGTCGCCGGAACGCGGCAGGAACGACTCGCTGTAGCTCGCATAGAGCGAAACGTTGTGCTGGGGCTTGTAGATAAATCCGAGCCGGGGCGTGACTTCGTTGTCTTTGCGCGCGAAGCTGCCGTCGATCGCATCGCCGTCGCCGTTTTCAATCGCGTCAAACACATCAATATCGAACTGGTCGTAGCGAAAGCCCACAACCATTTTGACCTGCTCGGTCAAATCAACCTGGTCCTGAACATAGAGCGATGCAAAATCGACATCGGAGTTGCGATCTCGCACCACGTCGGAGAACGCGAAGCCAGGAATATCGAGCGGGTCCGTGAACGGGATGACCAGCTGGTCGTCGCCATTGGCCACGAATACATTGTCCATGCGCAAATTCGAGGTTTTTTGATTGCCGAATTCAGCGCCCACCAGGAGCGTGTGGCGCAACGCGCCTGTTTCAAACTCCGCGATCAGGTTCGCCTGCAGGATCATGTTCTGGCGATCGGTAACATCCCGGTAGCCATCCAGTTCAACCTCGTCGAGCACGCCATTGACGACAACGACCTCCTCACTTGAATACAGGTTTTGGTAGGTCTTGGCGTAGTCCGCGTAGTTCGCCGTTACGTTGCCGCTCAAGGTGTCCGAGAAATCGTGCTCGATGCGGGCGCGGACAATGCTCGCTTCAAGCGTGGTGTTGTTCGCATCAGCTGATCCGAAGAACGTGTCATCGTAACCGACCAACGGAATATCCGGCCCGCCATCAACGTTTTGTGAGGGCACGCC
>JBCAZN010000128.1:0-7113 GCA_038533035.1 Pseudomonadota bacterium | reverse complement strand
TACCTGTTGAGCCCGCATTCGGATCCGAATGCCGAGGCTGAGCCGCCCGAAGGCCGGCTTGGCTGGACAGAGGGTGCGAACCAGCCGTACAGCATCGACACGATGAATGACTTCGATGAATTTGTGAACCAGGTTTACGCCTACTGCGAAGCGCAGAACATCACGATCGACACGATTTCCCAGGAAATGGGTCCGGCACAGTTCGAGTTGAATTTCCTGCACGGCGAAGCCGTGGAACTGGCTGACCAGGTCTTCATGTTCAAACGCACGGTGCGTGAGGCAGCCATAAATCACAACATGCATGCGACCTTCCTCGCCAAGCCGATATCAGAAGAGGCGGGTAGCGCGCTGCATATTCACCAGAGCATTGTCGATACGAACGGCAACAACATTTTTTCCGATGAGAAAGGCGAGCCCACTGACTTGTTTTACGGGTTCCTCGGCGGCTTGCAGAAGTACATGAATGAGGCGCTGCTGATATTCGCGCCATACGTCAATTCTTACCGCCGCCTGGCGAATCCATGGGCCTCTCCGACCAATCTCGCCTGGGCCTATGACAACCGCACGGTCGGCTTGCGCGTGCCGGATTCACCGCCCGAGGCGCGGCGCGTCGAAAACCGGCTGGCCGGATCCGACGTCAACCCATACCTTGTTATCGCCGCATCGCTGGCCTGCGGTTTCCTCGGTATGGAGGAAGGCCTTCAGCCGACCGAGCCGACTGAGGGCAGCGCCTACGGCGACGATCACAGCCTGCATCGGCACCTCACGGCGGCCATGGACGCGATGCATGATAGCGAGGCGATGCGCGAGATGCTGGGCGATGCGTTCGTGACCCTGTATACGTCGCTCAAGGATCATGAGTATCGTGAGTTCCAGGAGATCATCACGCCGTACGAGCGCGAGATCCTGATGTTCAACGTCTGATGTCATATTTTGGACCCTCGTTTCAATATATGAAGTAGCGAGGGCCGGTACGGCCAGCGCCCAGTAAAATCTGCGGCAGTCGTAACCCCGAATCGACGGGCCTTTCGAGGATTACCCATGGCAGCGATCGAAAAACGTTCCAGCACGGAATGGCAGGAGCTGGATTCCCAGCATCACCTGCATCCGTTTACGGATCACAAGGACTTGCGCAAGAAACGCACGCGCATCATCAGCAAAGCCGACGGCGTATATATCTACGAGCACGACGGCCACAAGATACTCGACGGCATGTCCGGACTGTGGTGCGTTAACGTCGGTTATGGCCGCGACGAACTGGTCGACGCGGCCGCTGCGCAGATGCGCGAGCTGCCGTACTACAACAACTTTTTCCAGTGTGCCCATCCGCCGTCCATCGAGCTTGCAGCGGAGCTTCGAAAAGTCAGCCAGCCGCACCTGAACAGCCTGTTTTTCACGGGCTCGGGTTCGGAGTCGAACGACACGATCGTGCGCATGGTGCGCACCTACTGGGATCTGCTCGGCCAGCCCGAGCGCAAGACGATCATCAGCCGTAAAAATGCTTACCACGGCTCGACCGTCGCGGCGGCCAGCCTGGGCGGCATGAAGCCCATGCACAAGCAGAGCGGCCTGCCGATACCGGGCATCGTGCACGTCGAACAGCCTTACTGGTTCGGTTCCGACCGGAGTCTGTCCCCCGACGAGTTCGGGCTGCAGGCAGCACGCTCACTCGAAGACAAGATCAATGAGCTCGGTGCCGACAAAGTTGCTGCCTTCATTGGCGAGCCCATTCAGGGTGCGGGCGGTGTGATTGTTCCCCCGGATTCCTACTGGCCCGAAGTGCAGCGCATCTGCGACGAGTACGACATTCTGTTGATATCGGATGAGGTCATCACGGGTTTCGGCCGCCTCGGTGAATGGTTCGGTGCCGACTATTTCGGTACGCGTCCGGACTTCATGCCGTTTGCGAAAGGCGTGACTTCGGGTTATCTGCCGCTGGGCGGTGTCTACGTCAGCGATCGCGTCTCCAGCGTGCTTGTCGAGAAGGCAGGCGAGTTTGCACACGGCTACACCTATTCGGGTCATCCCGCGGCCTGCGCCGTCGCACTCGAAAACCTCGCTATTATCAAGCGCGAAAATCTCGTTGAGCGCATCAAGAACGACATTGGTCCCTACTTGCAGACGCAGTGGGCGAAGCTGATCGAGCACCCGCTCGTCGGTGAAACGCGTATGGTCGGCCTGATGGGCGCGTTTGAAATCGTCAAGGACAGCGACACGCTGGAACGCTTTGCAGAGAAAGTCGGCGCCGGTGGTGTATTCCGTGATCACGTCACAGCCGAGGGGCTGTGCCTGCGTGCCTCCGGTGACACGATTATCTGCGCGCCGCCGTTTACCCTGAGTCACGCAGAAGCGGACTTGCTGATCGAGACGACGCGGAAGTCGCTTGATCTTGCTGAGAAGACACTTAAGGGCTGATACGTGGACAAACACGAAAACGACTTTGCGATAACCCGCACCGAGCTCAAGGGCACCACACCGGAGCCCACCTACGGCGGCGTCACGTCGTTCATGCGCCGCAAGTACACCAAGGACCTCACAGGCGTGGATGTGGCCGTACTGGGCGTGCCGTTCGACACCGCGACGACGAATCGATCGGGTACGCGGCTGGGCCCACGTGCCATTCGCGCAGCGTCATCGATCATGGCGTGGGAAAAACCCTACGGCATGGCGTTCGATCCATTCGACAGGCTGGCTGTAGCTGATGTTGGTGACGCGTTTTTCGATTTCGGCAGACCGGAACGCGTGCCGGAGCAGATCGAGGAGGCCGCGGCCAGTATCGTGTCGCAGGGCTGCGGTTTGTTGTCACTGGGTGGCGACCACTTTGTTACCTATCCGCTATTGAAGGCGCACATCGCGACGCACGGCGGCCCGTTGTCGTTGTTGCACTTTGATGCGCACAGCGACACCTGGGAAGATGAAGACAACCGCATCGATCACGGCACGATGTTCTGGTGGGCAACCAAAGAGGGCATGCTAAATCCTGCGACATCGGTGCAGGTTGGGCTGCGTACCGAAAACCCGGACACGCTGGGCTTCAATATCATCGATGCGCCCAAAGTGCATGAACAGCGCATCGCCGACACCGTCGAGCAGATTCGAAACTATCTCGGTGATTCGCCGGTTTACGTCACGTTCGATATCGACTGCCTGGACCCGAGTTATGCACCTGGCACCGGTACCCCGGTGTGTGCTGGACTCACTACCCACCAGGCGATGAGCATCCTGCGCGGACTCCAGGGTATTAACGTAATCGGCATGGACGTTGTTGAGGTGGCGCCGCAATATGACGTCGGTGACATCACGTCACTCGCAGCCTCGTCAATCGCGATGGAAATGCTGTACCTGTACGCGAGTCGACCCGGCGCCTAGTCGGCTGACGCTGTTTTTTCGCGTCGCTCGGGCATGTCGCCCGGAAAAAACACACGGACGACCAGGTTAGAGAGCTCTTCGAGCGTAGCAGGATCGTCGAAGTCGATGCCGCTCGATTTTTTGAGTTCGTTGCCCAGCGCGAGCAGGCCGCCCGAGGCCAGGCGAACCATATTGAACAACAGTCGTGCATCGCCCTGCGGGGCAACGCCGAGCGCCTGCAGCTCTTCGACCATGCCGAACGATGCGGTAAAAAACGGTTTCAGGTGTGTATCGATTAACCAGTCGAGGCGCGGGTTCGGATAGCTGGCTTCCTGCACCATGACCTTGTGCAACGCCGGCTGGCCCTTGGCGTAATACACATAGGCTCGGATCATTGCCGCCATGCGTTCTTTTGGCGACAGATCCTTGCTGTCCTGCAAGGATTTCGACAGCGACTTCGTGAAGTCAATGAAGACCTTGTCGGCCGCTGCACGCCACAGCTGATCCTTGTTTTTGAAGTGATAGGTGATAAGCGGATGATGAACACCAGCACGCTCGGCAATGTCGCGAGTGGACGTGCCTTTGAATCCGTTCTCTGAAAAAGCTTCGATGGCTGCGTCGAGCAATTTCTGCTGGGTTACGACGCTGCGTTGTTGTTGTTTTCGCGCTGGTGCGTCGTGCGCAGTCTGTTCAGACATACTTGAGTCACCAATTTCCCATAATCCCGGACACCTTAGCGAGATTATTAGAATCGGTCCAGTAGGGAAACTTGTCCGTCCGGAAAACTTTTGGCCGTCGCTACTCGAGCGCAAACATCATGCGGACGCCGGCGCGTTTTTCGATAACGGCGCCGTTCTCTACGACAGGCTCGAATTCCCAACGCTCTACTGCATTGCGAGCCGCATCCACGAACACGGTCCCGGGCTCGGAGTCGCGAATGTCGATGTCCTTGACCGTGCCGTCTGTGGCAACCGTGAATACGACATCGACCCAGCCGGACTGGTTGCGACGCTGCGCCATGCGCGGGTACTTCGGAGCCACGTACTTGATCCGTGACAGACTACTGACCGGTGCTGGCGCCTGTGAGGTAACCGGCGGCGGTGTAGCAGCCTGAGTTTCAGGCTGGCGGTCCGGCGTCGTGTCGATCGCCGGTTGCTGAGTGCCAGCCGCGGCGATCGCGGCCCCGTCGACTACGCCACTGTCTCCTGATTTTGCAGGCGCTGTTGTTGGCTCACTAACGGTCGCGTCACTTGCCGCAGAATCAGCAACGGCTCCAGACGCGGCTGGTTGTGCGGCCGGGCGTTCTGCTGCGGCACGCTGCAATTCGGCCTGACGTTCGGCTTCCGCCTGACGGTCCAATTCTGCCTGGCGCTCAGCTTGAGCCTGGCGTTCAGCCTCTGCCTGGCGTTCCAGTTCTGCCAGACGCTCGGTCTCAAGACGTGCGGCTTCCGCGCGCTCTGCAGCCGCAATGGATTCGCGTGCGTTTATCAGTGCTGATGCGGTCGCAGCGAGATCGGCGCTGGATCCATCGATCGCACGGGCGTCGGCAAGCAGGTCTTCAGCTGCATTCAGATCACCGGCATCTATCTCCGCGCGCGCCTGCAACACAAGCTTACTGGCTACACCATTGAGGCCCTGGCGTGCAGCTGTGTTGCCTGGGTCGTTCGACAAAACCAGCTGGTAGTAATAGCGCGCATTGTCATTCGCGGGACTCAATAGATCGCCTGCCTCAAGACGCGCATTGGCCTTCGCCAGTACGTCGTCAACCTGTTGTGCGCTGCGTGCAGCACTGAGTTCGGCTGCAACGGTATCGATCTCGCTGGCGTCGGCAACGCCCAGGCTACGTGCAGACACGATCAAAGCCGCCGCATCCTCGAAGCGGGTCTCGCGAATGGCGTTGCGTGCGCTATCCAGCTGGTTGCGCAACTGCATCTGGGTGAGTTGCGCCGTCAGGAACGGCAGTCGTGCATGCCCAGGGCTCGCAGCGGCGACACGGGTCAGTGCGGCTTGTGCGTCGCTGACGCGGCCTTCGATCAGGGCCGTCTCAGCCAGCGCGAGTGCGTCGCCAATGGTTGCATCCAGTTCGGCCGCAACAATGTTGTTCTCCGGGTCTGCCGCAAGTGCGGCGCTAAACAGTTCAATCGCGTTACTGCCCGGTGGATTAAATACCTGCCCGGCGGCGCGGGCCGCACGTGCGTCTGCAAGCAGTGCATCGACATCAGCGGCTGCGTCAACAAGCGGCGCTTCGTCGACAACGATAGTGGTTTCACTGACAGCCGGCGTCGAAACATCGAGCTGCTGTTCTGCCGTCGTCGGCACCTCATCATCCGAGCCGCCCATGAACCAGAACAATGCACCGGCAACAATCACGACGGCCGCCGCTGCAATGCCGATAAACTTGGGCTGCATGAGGCCGCCCGAACCGTCGCCCGATTTGGTCGCGCCCATTGCGTCGATGGAGTCAATTGAGTCGAGCGATGGCAGCTCCGGTGCGACGTTTTCGACGGCAGGCTCCGGCGCAGCTTTCTTCTTGCCGGCTTTGCCGATCAAATTGCTGACAAGGCCCGTGACCGTTTCCGTGAAGCTTGAATCGTCCGCACCAAATGCATCGGCAAGACCGTCTTCAACCGGCGAGCCGCCTTGCGGCGCGTCCGCTGAACCGAGCGGTGGATCGACAGGCGTTGCGGATTCCTTTGCAGCGGCTTTCGGCGCAGGTTTTTTCTCTGCGACCTTTTTCGGCTTGGCAGGTTTCGCCACAGGCTGCGGCTTGGCGGCCGCTTTAGGCTTCGCCTCGGCTTTCGAAATCGGCGCCACCTTGTTTTCTGGCTTCGCCGCCGGCATAGCGGCTGCCTGCGTTGGCGCCGCCGCGCCACCGGGAATCTTGAACGCGGAGTCCGGCGCTTCGAGGTGGTGCTTGACCGATGCCTCGACCGCCAGTCGGGCGCGACCCGGAGATACCGGCTTCAGCAGGAAGCGGTATACCTTGCCGCGATTAATCAGGTCCATCATCATTTCGCCGTCATCACGGCGACCGGCTACAATCGACACGAGTCGCGCTGAGCCCTTACGCAGGTGCTGAGTCAATTGTTCGATCTTGTCGCCAACCATCGCGGCGTCGACGACGGCAACGCCGACCTTGTGCTTGCGAATGAATTCGTCGGCTTGTTTCAGCGTGTTGGCGTAATGCACATCGTGCATGCCGCGCGATGAGTCCTTGATCGTTTCCAGAAATTCCTGATCCTTTGTCAGGACAAGAATATCGACGGCCCTGGAACCGACGCTTTGTGCGGCCGACACCTTTTTGGGATCAAGGATAGGCAGGCGACCCGTGCCGTCTGAAATTATCGTTGATCCGTTCTCAGACGTTTCCATGACGATGTGTTCCGCCGTCAGGTCCGGATCGGCCTTGGTGTCATTGGCCGACTCGGCCAGTGCCATGAGTCGCAACTGGCGTGTCGCATTGTCAACGAGCTGCTTCAGCCCGTCGCTCGTCACATCGCCGCTGACAACCTGGAAAACCTCTTCCTCACCGACGATGGCTTCCTGCCCGCTGTTGGCGATCAGGATGCCGATGGTATCCGGCGACCGCTTCTTGGCTTCCTTGAGGGCTTCAAGACCGCTCATGCCCGGCAGGTCCTGCGCCGTGATAATGACGTTGATCGGCGTATCAATCATTGTGTTCAGGGTTTGGCGAGCGTTACACAGTGCATTGTGCGACCAGCGGCAGTGAAGCCCTGAACACAATGATTGATACGCCGATCAACG
>JBCAZN010000127.1:0-7126 GCA_038533035.1 Pseudomonadota bacterium | reverse complement strand
GACCGCGTTATTGAAGGGCAGGGCCAACTACCTTTGCTTGCAACGACTCGACCAGGTCACGGACCCTGCGCCGTCGTTGCAAGCAAAGGTAGTTGGCCCTGCCCTTCAATAACGCGGTCGTTACGGGTCGCCCGATAACCTTGCCGACAAGCGGCAGGTCTCGATGGTAGAGCTGGTCCTGTAAGGCCTTAGTGCCAGTGCTGACAATCGTCTTGCAGCCGCTTTGCAATGCAGGGACGAGATAGGCGAAGGTCTTGCCCGTGCCGGTGCCGGCTTCGACGACGAGCTTTGCCCGGTCGGAAATTGCCTCCTCAACCGCTTCCGCCATCCACGCCTGGCCGGCCCTGGGCTGGAAACCCGGGAGGTGCGTTTTAAGGGGGCTGTCGTCGCCGAAGAAGTCGTTGAGCGTGGTCACGGCGCAAGATTACACGCTTGCGCTAATTTGCTCAGCTTAATTTATCAGCGGCGTCCCGCAATTCGCTTCAGGAGATGCTGGTCTGCTTTGATCGTGAAACGCAGGAAGGGTCCGGCCGCGGTGTAACGGGCAGCCGCGAAATCATCGTCGTCAAAGCCTTCGAAATTGTAGCCGAGCGTCAGCCACATGTTCTTGCCAACGTTGTAGCCGACGTCAGCGCCGATCCCATAGTCCATGACATTGGAGTTGTAGGAGTTGTAGATACTGGCGCTGATGCCGGCGTCCCAGCGATCGCGGAACCCGTGGCGGAAGTCGACACCAATGAGATCGGTGTAGCCTGTCAGGCTCATCGAATCGAAGTTACTGCGCACATACTTGAACGCGTACTGTAACGACAGCTGCGACGCGGCGCTGATACGGCGGTTCGCATTGAAGTTGTTAATAAAGCGCCAGCTTTTCTCGTCGTTTGCACCGGTGTCCAATGCATCGAACACGAGGTCCGTGCGACTCAGGAACGACCAGCGGCTGTTCGCCTTGCGATACGCCCAGCCAAAGCGGAAATTCGCCTGTGCCATATCGCCACCGGAGACGCGCTCGGACTGGAACATCGTTAATCCGGCTGACAATCCGTGCCCTTCTGTCGGCTGCCGGTACCATCCGACCAGCAGCGACAAGCGGTCCTCGGCATCGGAGTTACGTGTCTCGATTCGCGAGTTCGCCGACCACAACTCCGACGTGTACATCGCACCGAAAAACGCAGAGCTGAAGTCCTCGTTGATTGTGCCCGTCGACAGTTCGCGGTCGGGATCAAACTGGCGACCACCCGCCTCCACGAGCGTTTCCGCATGGTCGACACCGACGTCAAGGATCCATCGATCGCTGAGCTGGAAGCCCTGGATCAGACCAACGTTTGCAAACAGGCGCGGCCCGAATTCTGTTGTCTCATTGGTGACGAAGCTGTTGAGTTGACTGCGGGCCCACGGCGTCGCGCGCACACCAATTCTCGTACTCGACGATTCAATATCGCGACCCTCGGCATCTTCGTACTCGGCCACGAGGTCAATACCCTCAACCACCCGGTAGTCGGCGCCGACAACAAAGCGCTGCGGGTAGTCGAGGCTTTCCGCGTCTTCATTGGCGGCGATACTCGCGCTCGCGCGCAGGCGCAGCCGATCGTCCAGCACCTTCTTCGAAACACCTGCCTCGATCAACTGGCTGATGCGCTCGTCACCATCGTCGAACTTGTCCTCGGCATGCGCGAGACCGAGTCGCGCCGTAAAGTCATCATGCTCGTAACGAACCAGTCCGCGCAGGACGTTGCGAATATCCTGCGTGTCGAGCGCCTGCTGCCAGCCGGCCTCGCCCTCAAAATAGAATCGTTCGGAAATCTTCGCGCGTGCGTCGAGACCCAGTCGTCGCACGCCACTGTCCGCGGCCGACTGGTAGCCGAGTCCGAAGCCGTCCTCAACTTCGCGGATGTAAGCACGCACATCGACATTCTCGCCGTTGTGCTCGAGTTCAACCTTGTGCGCTGAGCCGCTGCGATCACCGCTGATATCGGTCGCGTTCGAATCCGCAATTTCTGCCTTGATCAGCGTCTGGTCATTCACCTGCCAGCGCAGGTCGATGCCCGTGAGATCGGTCTCGGCACCGGACGTTGCATCATTGATGTGTGTAATACCGACCTCGACGCGATCGTCAGACGTGCGGGCCGATACACGAGCACCCGCTACTACATCTTCAGTCGACGTTGACACCGCTTCGTACTCAGCCACGATGTATACCGGGTTGAAATCGAGGTCCCGACTCGGTACCGGCTTCTTGAAGTACAGTGTGCCCGACAAGGTATCGAGCGTGTAATCAACGAAGCGGCTCAGGTTTTGTGTACTCAGCACGACGCCCGAGTCGAATCGGTCGCGCACTTCAATGCGTACTTTTTCGCTGTTCGCAATAATCGGGGCGTTACTGAGCTGGTAGAGACCCGAGGTGCCGTCGCCGCGCAACTCATCGCGATTGAATACCTGGTCGGTTTCGGCAGCAAACATGTTTACAGCGACATTCTCACCGCGATATTCGGTCTTCAAACCGTTGAAAGTACGCTGGTAGCGTGCAAGATCCGTCACCGAGAAACCGGTGTCGTAGTCGCCGAACAGCGCATAAAACTGGTTGCGCTCCAGCTTGACGTAGATCTTGCGCTGGCTGGCCGCTTCGAAACGCTGCTCCGCCTGGTCGGCGTAGAGCATGTAATACGCGTTCGGGTCGACAACCGTGTTGAAACGATCGCGCGCATCATCGCGGTCGCGATCCGAGTCATAGGCAACCGTCAACAGGTACTCGCCCTTGACCGAACCCTTCGCGAAGAACGCAACGCGGCCCTCGTCGTAGTAGCCGTCCTCGTAGCCAGCCGCAGTTGCCGCCGCGATGTTGTCTGACAGCGTCGCGTGCGCCGCTGTGCCTTCTGCAAAGCCAACCAGGATCCAGTCACGTTGTGCCGGTTTCAGCCACGCGCGCATCTCCTGCTCGCGATAATTGCCAAACGGCAGGACCAACGTCACTTCGCCGGTACGAGTCGTTGGCGCCAATTCAAGGTAGGCAATGCCGTCGGCATCAACACGATAGCTCGCGCTGCGATCGTCAATCTCCACGAGCGAGTTCTTGCGATCATTCTGCTCTTCCCAGGCCGAGCGATACGGTGCTTCGACGCGGAAATCGCCGACCAGCCCTACGCGCGCTGGCTCGCCGGCACGATCAAACAACCTGACCGCCACGATGGGTGTCGTCTTGCCATCGGCAATCAATGTCGACTTTTCAATATCGACGACGCCTCGAATCGGCGTACCCGTGAAGTGAATCGTGCGTCGAATGCTTTTCGCTTTCGAGCCGTCGGCGTTCCATATAACAACGCGCAATTCGTTGGCACCGTCAACGAGGTCAACGCCCGCCCACCGCGTTATAGAAACGTTGCCTGCCGCATTAGTCGTCGAACTATCGAGGTTCAACTTGCTGACCGGCACATCGTTCAACGTCAGATCAATCGTCTGGTCCGGCATGTGCTGGACCGCGACTTTCGTACTTGCGATGGCTGGCGCATAACCGGCCGCAGGGAGCAGCATCGCGTAGCCGGGCGCGAGCGATTCAATAGGTGGCTCCACCTGCGACGCCGGCATACCGATGTTGCTGTTTGCGTCATCGCGTTTCGACCGCTTTTTCTCCATGCCGGGAATCGCGCCTGTCGTTGGCGTCACCAGCGTTCCGCTCGATGCCTTTGTGACCTCGAGGAATGACGGCCGCGTCGGACGGATTCCGGTCATGACCAACTCGACGCGCCGGTTCTTGCGGCGGCCCTCGGAAGTTGCGTTATCCGCGACCGGCTGGTCGGGCCCGCGGCCGATGACCTGTATGGCATCTGCATCGAGACCGAGCGCATCGGCGATGTAGAACGCGGCCGACATCGCACGCGCATGTGACAGCACGTAGTTGTCAGTGAAAAGGTGGCGGTTGCGTTCAGCAATTGGCTGGCTGTCACTGTGGCCGGTAGCAACAAGGTTGAAATTGCTGACGTCGCGCCAGTCTTGAACCAGCAGATCAAGTTGCAGTTTGTCCTCGGCCGACAATTCGTCGGACAACACCGCAAATTTGAGATCCAGAACGTGGTCCTCGTTGCGAACAATGGCAGGTTCCCTGACCATTTTCGTCTCGACGACCGGGGTCTTCTGTTTTGCTGCCATCGGCGTGTCGAACTTGGCAATCGCCTTTGTTACGAGTTCGCCGTCAACGTCCGGTTCGATGTTCGCGACAAACCGCACGGCCTTGGTCCAGTTACCAAACTGCGGATCGATTGCCAGGCTCACGGACGGCCCGACGATGTGCGGATCAGCGACTGACGCGCCGTCGAGTTGCATTGTGCCCGGCGCATAGCCGACACCCGCGGGCAACACGACCATCAGGCTGATGTTTTCGATGTCAACATTACCGGTGCCGTTCAACGTCAGGTCGTAGGCAACCTGCTCGGTGCTGTCGGTTCCTGAATTGCGCATCTCGATATCGATGCGTCCGGTCGGTGGCTCTTTGCGAACGAGGTAAAAGTCGGCGCGGTGCATGCCGCCCGGTGCAAGTTTCACAAACTGCGCTTCCGCACTGCCCGCGAAACCCGGTGTCAGGCCGCAGCCAACCAGATCAAAATATTCGGGCACGGTAAACGTGTCCATTTGTACGACGTGCGTACCCGGCTCGACACCTTCGAAGTGGAATCGGCCGCCGGCGTCGGTAACCGCGTAGCGTCCGTCTTCCAGGTAAATACGGATATCGGCGACGCCCTGCTCCTCGGTAAAGGTGTCGGCGCTGCAATCGCCTTCAAGTACGCGGCCAATGACTGTCGATGTTGAGCGGAACAGGTCTTCAGTCAGCCGGATAATTGCGCGGGATTCGTTCGACAGGAGCCCGCCATTAGCGAACGCTGTTGCCGTGTTGACGAGTTCGTCATTGCGCGTGCCGCCAACGATTTCGACAACGTAGTAAATACGTACCCGGCCGCCGACCGCAATATCGGGCACGGCAAACTCGAGCGTCGAAAGGTCCGGGCTGATAACGGGATCGGGCGCCGCAGCGTCGTCAATCGTGACACTACCCGGCACGAAACGAACGCCGGATGGCAGTTGATCGACGATTGTCACGCCGGTTGCGATACCACCACCCGACGCGTTCTCGATGGAAAGTTCATAGCGAACAAAGTCGCCCGGCGCAGCGACCGTGGTCAGCGTCCGCTTCTGCAAAAACAGTGCGGATGACAGTGGGTCGAGCGGAATATCAACGGCGATCGTAATTTCGCCTGACTTCGTAAATTGTGTACCGAACGATGCCGGACTCAATGAGTACGGAGCGCCCGGAAGGTTCTGCAAATCGCTGATTGCAGCGGATGACGGTGCTGTATAGGCAGAAGGTGGCGTAACGACCAGTCGGTAGTCGCCGTCCGGTACGACCGGGAAGCGATACTCGCCTGTTCCAAACACGTAGTTCGTACCTGAACTGTCGGTCGCGGTACCGCCCGAAACGATTGCCGACGGGAACTGGCTGACGCCGTCGTTACCGTAAACCGTTGCTGGAAGGCCCGTTACTGCATTGACTATCTCGACTGTAGCGCCATCAACGACGGTACCCGTGCGCGACTCGAACACACGCTGCACGGGATTGAGCTGTGCAGCTGCGCTGGCCGTGTCGTTGTTGTCCGCAGGATCGGTGTAGTTGACCTGGATTGACGAGTTCTGTGTCCCTTGCAGGACGCAGTCGCCACTCGTTGGTGCACCGCTGCCAAGCGGCACGTACCCGGCAAACACGCCGGTATCGGGACCGGTCTCCGTCAATCGGATGGTTTCCGTATCGCCGCTCGCGCTTTGCACGGTGACGTCGGCGAAGTCGATAACGAGGTAGTCAACGTTCTGGTCGCTGTCGACGAGACGCATGAATGCCGACTCGCCAGTGTTGTAGGTGGAGGTTGGGGCCACTTCCTGCGGCGTCGCAGGATCAATGACTCCACCGCCGAGCAGCGTCGGGTTGCCCAGATTGACGAACGCGCCGCCCTGGAAGCAAGCAGAAGGTCCGACCGTTTCCTGCCAGGTTCCGGCGCCAACAACGCGCGTGAACTCGACGACAGCAGGGCTGCGTATGACACCCGTAACGACCGATACTTCGTTGCTATCGAGCGTCGTCGTGCCGCCTGCAACATTGGTGTAGTCGAGGGATGCCTGGTTGGATATGACGGCTCCTGGCGGACTGGCAATAGCCGGTACCGTGACCAGGAGTGACGCCAGAATCGCGGTTAAGAGACCGCACATTACGGTGTTACAGGAACGCCAGACGTGTCTCGGGGGGAACATCTGTTCCCCCCGAGCGCTGACTTTTGCACGTGCATGGCGCGCGCCAGGTGGCGCGATTCCATGCGCGACAAAACGCCGGCCACCCAGATGGGCGGCCGGACGTCTTGTCCACGTACTACGTCCTTCGAACACCGTGATGTTTCCTGAACCTTACCTGTTAGGGCGTCGGATCAGGATCCGGGATCACGACCTGGTACTGAATCGTCAGCGTCGCGTTGCCGCCAACGTTGAATCCAGCGCCGCCGATCGTAAGGTTCGGATCGGTGAAGTCGCAATCATCAGCCGGACCGGCTTCGATATCACAGGTAACCTGCGTGCCGCCGTTGTCGACATAGATATCTTCGCCCAGGTACGGCGCCGCAGCGTTGTTGAGCACGAACGGAGCCGCGCCGAGATCGGCCGTATCCATGACGTCGCTGATGAGCACGTCGTCAGCCTGCGTCGCACTGCCGTTTACCACGGAGATCGTATATTCGATCGTCGCACCCGGGATCGGCAGACCACTGCCAAGATCGCCAGCGACAACCGCGTACGACTTCGTAACAGTGAGGTCGGCAGAGACCACCAGCCAGCCATCGACGTCAGACTCTGAGTTGTCGTTGTCCGCATCGGCAAACACGTTCTCGATACCGAGGTCGGTGTTCGGATCTTCCGTCAGTGCGGTAGCAGCGCCACTGGCCGGTTCGCGAGCGATTGTCTCGACACTGACACCGGCAACCTGACCGTTGAGCATCGTGAACGCCGCGTCACCGAATACGCGAATACGAATCGAGTCATCAGCCGGTAGTTGGTCAACAAACTGCGCGCCGCCACGAACAGGATCGGGAGATCGAAGGGC